>JAKSIF010000004.1 GCA_024398965.1 Fibrobacter sp.
ACATGGGGGACTTCTTAACAGCGAGGGCGATGGCGTGTTCACGACCGCCGCTACCAACTACGAGAATGTTCATAATGACCTCTACAGATTTTCTTTAGAATATAGAAAATACAAAAGTTACGCACTGTACCTAGCCAACGGTTCGTTTACGGTAAAGCCTGAGTTCTCCAACAAAATATCCATAAACTGCGACGGTGTAACAATGAATGGTTTCACAGGAAAATCCTTGATGTTTCCCGTAACAAGATAGGAATCATCAAAATGAGATTGAGCATCCAAAGAAACCTCGTAAAAAACAATGTCTTTGGGATCACTCACCGGCTCATCAGAAGTAGCGCCAGAGAGAAACACTGAATTTTGTTCAAAGGCCGCTACAACTTTCTCAATTTTTTCTTTAGAAAAATTAAACTTTTCACGGGACAAGACCGCCTTGTACTCATCAATAATCTTTTCGTGGGCAACAGCGACAACCTCACCACTAAGAAAAGCTTCTAGCACTCTAACTGTCGCGCTTAACTTGTTCTTTGTGAGCAAAGCCGCTACAATCACATTCGTGTCTATGATTGCATAAAATTTTTTATTCAATGTTCCTCCCGCGCCGCCTTTATTTCAGCATTAATTTCATCCAACGACATGTCCTGAACGCCATTCCTTGCCGCCTCCTCACGAAGTGCATAAAAAGCCTTGCGACCAGTTTCCAAGGATATTTTTTTTGCGTCATCAAGGTTTGCACGGAAGGGCAACCCACGATCAATGACAGACTTCTTTAAAAACATGCGGATAGCCGAGGGCAAGTCCAAGCCCAACTGTTCATAAATCGCCTGAGCCTCATCCTTCAGTTCCTCATCAACCCTCACCTGAACGACTATACTTGCCATACAAACTCCATTTTTAGTTCATCCAAATACAAATATAATACAATTCACTACATATTTCCAATAATATTTCACTCCATAAAAAAAGACCGCCGCTGCGTCCGGGCGTAAGCCCTAGGCAGTAAAGCGATCTAACAAACTATGTTACGTGATGGAATTTAGAAAGAAGCTACGGGAAAAGCAAGGAACCAGATTTCCATCGATGCATTTTGCAAACAGTTGTTTGCACGAGAGCCTTGGCGATCAAGTTTACTTGAATCGACATGGCCGAGGCTTAGGTTGTTCTAGAAACAACTGTTGACACGAGTGTTGCAACGTCCATACACAGACCTTTCCAGGGAGCAGATCGAAGCGCTCAAGAAATAATTTGTACGGGTTTAAAGGGAAAGGCTTCTGTCTACTTGACAGAAGCCTTTTTTACAACAAAAAAATGCTAGCACTTATCTTTTCAATAGGACTTTCCACATACGTTTCCCAGCCATAACGATATACGTTCCAGGGCGATTCACTTTTATCCGAGCAGATCCATTTGAATAAGACTTCGAAAGCAATTTTCCATTCACATCAAATACAGTAACAAAACCATCAAATTCGTCCACAAAGATTTCATTTTTAAAAGTGTATATAGACACAACGGGAATCTTTTTCAATTGGAAATCAAGCCCATCTGTAGCTGAACTGGAATCGGGATCAACTTCGTCACTCGGACTCGATTCAGGATTTTCGCTTGAACTTGATTCCAAAGTTTCGCTTGAGCTGGATTCAGGAGCATCACCTGGATATGAGGGAATAACTGGAGCTCCAGAAATATTTATTTCACCGGTCAAATTCGGATAGGAATCTACGCCGATGTTTTGTCCCCACATCGATCCATCAATTTCATCACTGTCATATTCACGCAAGGCTTTCGCAATTGAACCATCAGCGAACTCTAGCTGAGTCGCAGCTGAGCCAACTGATTCTACACTATCAAGAGACAAATAATAAGAATGTTCAACTTTGCACAAGGAATCGCTATTGCAATTTATTAGGTTAGAATTACCATTACTTAAAACCATCCCGTTAAAAGAATTGACAATACGAACGAAGCTCCCCGAATTAATTGTTCCAACCAAGCCTCCAACACTTACATCATCCCCACTTCTTACGGAACCGATATTAAAGGCATTCCGCACAAGCAAGTGACCATTCTGTTTTACAAGACCGACTAAGCCACCGGCCAGCCCAGCTGAAATAATAGAGCTGTTGAATACACCTTCCAGCAAAACGTTTCCTTCAACAGTTCCTGCAATCGCACCAGCCTGACCAGAGCTTTTTAGATATGATTGAGCAATGCCAACGTTCTTGACAACAGCTCCATCACCCTCGACATCTCCTTTCAAATTTGCAAACAGTCCTACCCCTACAACATAACTTGACGCATAAAAGAGTCCGTTTATTGTATGTCCCTGACCGTCAAAGGTTCCTCTAAAGTTTTGAATTGGAGTCCATACAACCAAATCATCATCACTAAACTTTAACGTTCCATCTGGTTTAAGAAAGTCCTTATTAACAGTGATATCAGCTACTTGTTTGGCGCAGGCTCTTTCCTGTTTACTCATTCCATTTGCGCCATTAACAATAGCAGCAAAACTGTACAGGTCATCGACTGTTTTTATGACATAACATTCATCCTCTGTTTCCGGCGCCCTGATTGAAATCCACTTTGCATAAAATTCCATATCACCCTTAGTTTCAGCATTTATAGGATGGACTACAGAACCATCAAATGATTTATTATTATACCATCCAACGAATATCTTATTTTGTACGGATGGGTTCTTGATATATTCTGGAACACCTTCAACGTAATTCATGACTTCGTCTGTAATACTTTCGTCATTATAGTGGAACACTGCTTTTGAAACTTTAAATAATTCAGCATCGAAATTAGCGTTTAAAACAGGATATAAATCTACGCCTACATTTTGTCCCCATACGGATCCATCGACATCCGTACTTGAATAGTTATGCAAGGCCGAAGCCACAGAGCCATCCTTGAACTGTTCTAACTTGACCGAGGTTTCTCCATAGCCAGACGAACTAGGAGCATAAGAGTGAACAACAATAACACTACTATCCTTTTTATTCTTAACGTACCCAACAAAGCCTTGTTTCGTATTGAAGGAATTTATGAACTTGACCTGTTCGTTTCCATACGAACCACCTAGCATACCTCCTACACATTGATAGCCAGCAACGTTTCCTGCGAAGTACGAATTGCTAATAGTAAGGGCATGTCCATTTTCGTAGCCAACAAGGCCTCCCGTAAACGTCCCTCCTTTTATTGTACTTGTACTGTAAGAATTTTTGACATAAACATAGCCTGTCGCCTTGCCTATCAAAGTCCCCGCATCATCGTGCGAATTGATATAGGAATCTACAAGACCAACATTTTCTATAATGCCAGGATTTTCGCTTGAGCCAGATACATAACCAAAAAGACCAATCTGATCCTTCTTGGAATCATTGTAATAAAGTCCAGATATATAATGTCCTTGGCCATCGAATGTACCGCTAAACGGGCCTATCGGAGTCCAGGTTTTAAAAGTTGATGAACCTGCACTATTCAAATTTCCTTTTTCATCAAGAACATTTTTATTGACAACAATATTTGCAGTCAGCCTGCCACAAGCAGTTCGTTCCTGAGTAAATCCATCATTTCCATTGACAATTGCAGCAAAAACATAAAGATCTTCACCTGACGAAATTTCATAACAACCGTCTTTCTTTTCAAGTGTCTTTAACCACTTCGCAAAGAACTCTTTTGAGCCAGTATCACTCGCCAAAATTTTCGTTACAGCATTCCCCGAAAAGTCACTATCGGAATACCATCCTCCAAAAAGATAATTCTGCCGTAAAGGGACCTGTAATGTAGTGCCAACACCTTTCAAATACTGTTGGACATATTCAGCAGTGTCGCCATCAAAGGTATGCAGTTTGACATCATAAAGAGTTACTTCTCCCGAATACCCTTTTACAAACCCACTCAGAATCGGATACGGATCTGTACCAACGTTTTGACCCCAAACCTCACCTTTAAAGCCATAGTGAAGCATAACTGCTAATTCGCCATTAGAGAAGGACGCATCCGTTCTCTCAAATTCACCCGAATTCGTCCCTTTATTGAACGAATTATTCGTTGTCAAGTTTGCGGTAGCATCTACATACCCAACCAAACCTGACAACAGTGCGTTATACAATTTTACTGTATTAAAAGAATTTTCAATCGTGAGATCAGTTTCTTTACCAACAATTCCGACAATTCCCCCAACATAACTTCCCGATTGATCAATTTGTGCGATGTTGTAACAATTTCTCACCAGGTTCTTACCCGTATGAATATAGCCGGCAACACCACCAATGTACATAGCCGGATAAATACTATTGGGTCGTTCATATCCTTTAACAACGCCCTCGTTGTACGAATTAAGGAACGTTCCATTCATGCTGGAAAGTCCAACAAGTCCACCTACCCCCGTAGAGCCAACCACAGTACCCTTGTGAAAAACATTTTCCAAAGTGAGATTTCTCGCAAGAGCAACAATTCCTCCTACATACAGATCTCCATAGAAATAAGAATCAACAATTCCGACATTCCTCACAATCGAGTAATCTTTTTCGGACGTTCCCGTAACAGTCAGGATAAATCCCGCAGAAGCAAAGGTTTCCGTATTTTTGTAGTAAAGTCCTGATATCGTATGATTTTGCCCGTCAAAAACTCCCGTAAAATTGGCAATAGGAGTCCAGGGAATAAAATCACTTCCATCCCCATTCAGGGAGTCATCTTCTAAAACATTGTTGTTGACTACAATATCCGCAACAAGCTTCGCGCAAACCGACTCCTTCGATTGCCCCCCAGCATCCATCTCATTCATGATTTTTGCGAAACCATACAATTCTTCTGCAGAAGAAATTTGGTAGCAATTGTCAATTTTCATAGGAACCTGCGGGGTTCCTGAGTATGCAGCAAGAACTGATTCACTTAAAAGGAGGCATAATCCAACGAGAGATACGAATTTCATACGTAAACCATCCTATGGCTAAACTGATTTCTTCCACCATCGCAGTGAATTGACTCAGCTAAATCTGATACGGGACTCAGGATGACGCCATGTGTCACTTCAAGAACAGGCTCAGCTTTCCGAAATCGAGAATCGTGATGAACACGAAGAAGCTGATGAAGAAGGCTGCTGCGACGTTCTGGATAATCGTCTGGGTCTTGGTAGACAAAGGCTTTCCGCGGAGTTTTTCGATACCGAGGAACATGAGGAGGCCGCCATCGGTAATGGCCAGCGGCAGCAAGTTCATGACGCCAAGGTTAATGCTTATAAGAGCCAAAAGCATGAGGAATTCCTGGAAGCCTTCCATCCAGACATTTCCCATGACAGCCACAATGGACACCGGACCAGAGAAAGCATCCACCTTTACCTGGCCCTTGAACATACGACCAAAATAGCGGAAGATACTGGTAGTCATTTTCCAGCTGGTGGCGCAGGTCTTTTCGAAAGCTTCAATGGGGCCACGACGCACAAGCTTCGTTTCGCGGAAGAGCACATAGCCCATTTGAACGCCCACCATGTAGCGCTTATATTCCTCATTGTAGACCGGAACCATGGGCAATGTCAAAGTATCGTTATTACGAATCACGGTCACCTTGACTTCTGCACCCTTGGAACCATCAATAATGCGAACCACATCCTCATAGCGGGAAATATGTTCCCCGTTGATTTCGAACACGGTATCATTCAAGGCAAGACCCGCCTTTTCTGCAGCGGAGCCTGCAATAGGCGGCAAACGTACAATCACTCGGTTCTGAGGATAGATTCCAATGTCACCGATTCCCATCTTGATTTCGGAATCTGTAGAATCCTTTGCAGGAATAACCAGCTCCTCAGGGACTACGGTCAACATCACGGGAGCGCCACCACGGTGAACTTCAAGTTCTACGTTGGCACCAAGGCTTACGCCAATCTGTTCGCGGAAATCATCCCAACCTTGAGTGGGCTTCCCGTTGATTGCGGTGATAGTGTCTCCAGGAAGAATGCCGGCAACTTCCGCCGGAGAATTCTTGCCAACAAAACCAATAATCAGTTCTTTGTTGGCAGGTTCCTGAACACCCACCATGTAGAGAATCATCAATAGGACAAAGGCAAACACAATATTGATGAAAGGGCCGGCGAAAGCAATAGCAGCACGGGCGCCCACAGACTTTCCTGTAAAGTCACGCTCGCCGGGCATCTGCCCATCTTTAAAGGAATCCGGATTTTCACCCGCCATGGCCACGTAGCCACCAAAGGGAATTGCAGAAATGCAATACTCGGTTTCACCCTTCTTAAAGCGAAGAAGTTTCTTGCCGAAGCCTACACTGAATGTATTGACCTTAACGTTATTCCACTTGGCAACAAGGAAATGGCCCAATTCGTGAATGGTCACCAGAAAGCTGAGCCCTACAAGGCCCAGCACAAACATCAAAACGTTATCGAGGACATGTTCCATCGGTGAGCAATATAGAAAAAGCAAATATACAAAGCAAAAAAAGCGCCCCCGAGGGAGCGCCTAAAAGTTTGTATTTTCCAGACTGTTCGTCACTGGATCCTTCCAGAATGACAGTAGAGAATCCCTGGACTATCCGTTACTGGATCCTTCACCCCTACGGGGTTCAGGATGACGGTATGCGAAATTCAGGGTGACGGGGTGCGGAACCCTAGATACCGCGACATCGCCAGGCTCAGGGCCCATCGAATTACTTTATCTGCATACCCTTCAGATTGTAACGCTTGCCAGCCTTCTCAATGAAGACCTTCTGATCTGCAAAGCGAAGACGTACAGAGCCTTCTGCGGAAGCCTTGCCAGCCATAGTCGGCTTGATTGCAGCTGTTTCACCCTTGGCCACACCTTCAACGGCAAACTTGGGAGCGAAACCAGCGTTGACAGCTTCGATAGCACCCGCAAGATAAGCCATGGGAGCATTCCAGTTAATGGCAACTTCATTAGAAGCGTAACTGCAATTATGGTCAACATAGGAGGTGGCTGCAGATCCTGTTCTGTAATCCTTACATTCCCAGCTTTCGGTACCGATATCTTCACCACCGGGCTGAGGACCACCCACCAGCATACCAGGCACCGGAGCAGCAACGCCATCGGAAGTACTAGGACGATGATGAGGCTTCTTGGGAGACTTTGTACCAAAGCCAGTAAGGAAGGACATGTTCAGCGGATTCTTACCCAGCAGGTAGTCAAGAACCTTGCGGGCAGCCTTGTAATACTTGTCGTCACCGGTAAGGTAATAGGCATGAAGCAGCCAAACGCCCTGGTTTGCAGCCACAGCGTTGGAACCCCAGACAAAATCAGCCTTATTCATGACTACACCAAAGCCTGTTTCGGAACGGGTTACGAAATCGTCGGCAACCTTAAGGAGAGAATCCTTGGCAGCGGCAGCGCCTGCACCAAACTCGGTTGAATGAATAGCCATGTCGTAAGTTGCAAGACCGCCAACATCGCCCCAATTGGGAACATTGCCAGAGGCCTTTGCATTACCGTAAGACGCATCACCCGTAGTCACGAACAGTTCTGCAGAGGCAAAGCTCATTTCATCGCCGAAGCTGCCATCACCATATTCACCGGTGCTAACATCGCTGGGGTTACGGAAGGCCTTGTTAGGATTCTGCTGACCCCAGGCGTATGCCTTCTTGGCAGCCTCAAGGCAAGTGCTTGCGAAAGCTGCATCGTAGGGCTGATACACACGAGCTGCGGTAGCCATGACTGCAGCGAAATCCAATGTTGCTGCAGAGCCCTTACCGATAACATAGATGGGATCCGTATCCTTAGCCGGCATCACATCGCCAGGGAAGCCCAAGGAAGTCATCTTGTGGAATACGCCGCCGTCGGTATCCTGCATGGTAAGCATCCAGTCAAGATTGTACTTGATTTCGGCGAGAATATCCGGCAAGGTTCCTTCAGCAGGAATATTCCATTTAAGTGTCTTAAAATAATCCGGATAATGTTCGTAAAGGGCAAGCAAGGTATAGGTGGTAATGCCAGAGTTTACAATGTAGCGACCATAGTCACCAGCATCGTACCAACCCTTAGAAGACTGAATGGATCCCGAGCCTGCGGAATTATGCTTCTGTACCGTGGTATTCGTGTGGCCTGCAGGACGCTTCCATTGACCTGCGTAGGCTTCTTCCAATGCCATGGAAGCGCGCTGGTAGTAATACCACTTAAGGCTTGCCTTGGCAACTTCTTCAAAGGTGTTTGCAGAAATCTTAAGGTCATTGCGAAGAGGCTGACCACCTTGCACAACAGAGTAAGTTCCAGGAATGTTCAATTCGGAAAAGTCAACAAGCTGAACCTGCTGATTGTAAGCATCCCAACCGGTAGCAGCGCCCGGAGCCACAGACAAAACCACCTGGCCTGTTGCATCTACGAAATCGACATTGCCATTACCACCTTCAATAGTCAGTTCCTTGGCATCGCCAGGACGATAACCAATCTGGTTGATGTAAGCGGTGGCGGCAAAGGCGGAGGATGCCAAAGTCAATGCAGAAATTGCAAGAGGGGCAAACTGCTTAAGACCGAATTTTGAAAACATAAGGAACTCCTAATAAATTTCTTCAAATTTAATATACCTACAAAAAATGCTTTTATTTCAAATTGTTCGGCTTTTATGTTTACAGATGTATCCAGTGTGAGAAAACGCAAAAACGCCCTTTTTAGGGCGTTTTCGGCAACAAGACCTAAATATCAGTCTATTTACTACTTGATCAGGTCCAGAGTCAGGCGGCGGGCTTCGGCATCGGCTTCCAGCACCTGGTCCAGGGTCAAGTGACCCGTAAGGTTGGGAGCGCCGTTGATGATGGTTTCCACATGACGGGGAATGTCGGTGAACTTCAGTTTGCCATCCAGGAAACGGTCAACGAGGACTTCGTTGGCGGCATTCATCATGGCGGGCACTACACCGCCGCGGCGGCCTGCTTCAAAAGCGAGAGCCAGGCAGCGGAACTTGTTAAAGTCAGGTTCGAAGAAGGTGAGCTGCCCCAAGGTGGGCAGATCCAAGCGCTTGGTTTCGAGAGGCAGGCGTTCCGGCCAGGTGAGGGCCACCTGAATAGGAATGCGCATGTCGGGAGCGCCCAGCTGAGCCATCAAAGAACCATCACGGAACTGCACCAGAGAGTGCACCATGGATTGCGGGTGAACCACCACCTTGATCTGTTCGTAAGGAATGTGGAACAGGAAGTGGGCTTCCAAAACTTCAAGGCCCTTGTTCATCATGGAAGCGGAGTCGATGGTGATCTTACGGCCCATGCTCCACACCGGATGATTGAGGGCGTCGGCCACGGTGATGTTTTCGAAACGTTCAATATCCCAGGTGCGGAAGGGGCCACCGGAAGCGGTAATTTCCAGGCATTCCACTTCCTTGTTGGGGCGGTCTGCCAGGCACTGGAAAATAGCGCTGTGTTCGGAATCGATGGGAGTGATGAAAGCCTTGGGATTTTCAGCCAGCTTGTCCCAGATGACAGGGCCAGCCATGACCATAGTTTCCTTGTTGGCCAAGGCCACATGCTTACCGTGCTCGATGGCGGTAATAGTGGGCAGGCAACCAACGGCCCCCATCAGGGCGTTGATGATGATGTCGGCCTTGGGGTCGGCGGCCAGTTCGCAAAGGCCTTCCATACCGGAGAGCACCGGCATATTGAGCATGGCACTCAGTTCCTTGGCTGCTTCGGGCTTAAACATGCAGACACGTTCCACCTTGAACTTGCGAACAATTTCTGCAACCTTTTCAACGCTGGAATTTGCAGCCACCGCATAGACCTTGAACAGGTCGGAATGCTGAAGGCAGACATCTACAGTAGAAGTTCCAATAGAACCAGTAGCACCGAGAAGTACGACATTTTTCATTTTAAAATCCTTATTCTATACAAGAAAAAAGATAGTATAAATCAGAACATAAAAAAAAGTATATCCACACACATCATGCCGTAGATATACATTAAAAGATTTTACGAGTTAAACTCGCAAAGATTTACGCGTTCAAAAGAGCTTATAATTACTTAAGCCATTTTTCCACTTCCTTTTCGGCCTTGGACTTTTCATTCTGGGCTGTATGTCCGTAGATGGCAAGACCCGGCGTAACATTAGCGCCCGTCACTTTCTTAAGGCGGGTGACACCGCTGAGGCCGCTGCCTTCATGAGTGACGAAGGGATGGATGGTCTTCCCCTTCAAATTGTACTTTTCAAAGAAGGTAAACATAGGCATAGGCATTTCACCCCACCACACAGGATAGCCTACATAAATTTCGTCATACTCTTCAGGATTGATGCTAATCGGTTTGATATCCGGACGGGCATCGTTTGCCAATTCCTTTTTTGAAACAGCGATACACTCGTCATAGTTCTTCGGGTATTCCTTGACTGGTTCTACCTTCAGGAGCGTAGCGCCTGTTTTGGCGGCGATGATTTCGGCAACAATTTCGGTGTTGCCCTTCTTGATGTAACCTACGCTATAGTTTTCGTCGGCACGGGAATAATAGATGACCAGTTTCTTGGATTCAGCAGCCATGGCAGCCCCCATAAGGATTGTTAAAAGAATGAGGACGATTTTTTTCATTGTAACCTCTTTTTGTACTATAATATATCACTTAGAGTTTACTCTAGGTCAAGACCTTGTTTAAATAAATTTCTTTTTTTAAAGTCTGTTGTTCGAAAATGCTATTTTTGTAATGAACGTGGTGCCGAATGGCCCTCGCCAAAAACTTTTTTCGCCATAGGTAAAACAATGATGAATGAAACCCTGATGACTCTGGAAACTCGCCGCAGCTGCCGCAAGTTCAAGCCCGACATGATTACCGACGAGGAATTGGAAGCCGTACTTCGCGCAGGCACATTCGCCCCTTCTGGAAAGAATCAGCAGTCTTCCATCATCATCGCCGTCACCAATAAGGAAATGCGAGATCAGATTGCAGAAGAAAACCGCAAGATTGGTGGTTGGGAAGAGGGCTTCGACCCATTCTATGGAGCCCCCGTCATCCTGATTGTCATCGCCGATCGCGACGCCAATAACGCTTCCGGCACCTACATCAACGACGGCAGCCTCGTTATGGGAAATCTGATGAACGCCGCAGCAAGCATTGGCCTAGGCAGTGTTTGGATTCACCGTGCCCGTCAGGAATTCGAAAGCGAATTCGGCAAAGCAATCCTTGAAAAGCTTGGCATCAAGGGTAATTACGAAGGTATTGGTCATGTGGCTTTGGGCTACCGCCAGACCCCCGTACCCAAGGCTCTTGCCCGCAAGGAAAACTACGTCTATTACATTAAGTAAATGCAGGGAACGTGTCGCAACGATTCAAGATAAAATTCTGCAAAAATCACTGCGATAACCCTTGACCTAGAGCTAACTCTAGGTCTTATATTTTATTGAAAGACATTTTGACGGTCGCAGAAGCGGCAAGGAATACCAAAATGAAAAAATTCATTCTAGCTCTTATTCTAGGAGTGTTCTGTATTGCAAACGCAAAAACAGCCGTAGTATATTTTAGCGCAACCGGAACCACAAAGCAAATGGCCGAAAAGGCGGCCAAGGCTGTGGGTGCCGACCTATTTGAAATCGTTCCGGCGCAAGCATACACTTCTGCGGACCTGGATTGGCACGACAAGAAATCCCGTTCTACCATCGAAAGCAATGATCCCAAGAGCCGCCCTGCTATCAAGAATAAAATCGACGTAAAGGATTATGACACTGTGATTCTCGCCTACCCTATCTGGTGGGGTTATGCCCCCAAGATCGTGTACACTTTCGTAGAAAGTCAGAACTTTGAAAAGAAGAACCTCATTACCCTCTGCACCAGCGGCGGAAGCGGCCTTGGCCCTAGCGGCAAGGACATCGCGAAGGCAGCCAAGGGTTCCATCTTCAAGGGTGGCAAGGAATTTAACTACGGTTCCGAAGCCGACATCAAGAAGTTTGTAGATGGAGCCTTGAAGTAATTCTGGTCTGGATCCTTCACTACGTTCAGGATGACGCTCGCCGCGGCGCGCGAACTTTGCACAGGACGACACTCATATGAAACGAATTGCGAAAATTATCATCGACATTCTGATGTACAGTTGCTTTCTGTACCTCATGAGTCATGGCGCCATCCGAGACCTTACCGGACACGGATACGTAGGCATTGCACTTTTCGTTTTATTTATCGTCCATCACACATTGAACTTCTGGTTCTATAGAACCATCGGCAAAGGAAAATGGAACGCCCGCCGTATTATGATGAACGTGACAGACTGGCTTTTGTTTGCCTTGATGATCTCCATGGTCGTAAGCTCCATTTTTATGACGGGGCTTGTTTTCGAATGGTCTCCCATGAGGACAACACAGACTGCCCGGGAAGTTCATCTGGCAAGTTGCTGCTGGGGCTTTATGGTGATGCTTTCCCACTTGGGATTCCATCTTGACACAAAGTTAGACAAGCTGGAAAATCTCTGCCGTAGTCGTGCCTGGAAAACGGTGTTGCTATACATCGCCTACGGGCTGTTGATTGCCGCAGGCGTCTATGGATTTATACAATCCCAACTTTACGTGTACATGTTCGTGACTGGCGGCTGGAAAATGGCCGCAGAAAGCGTCACCGCGGCTGTACTGCAGTTGCTTGGAATTTCGGCAGGCATGTGCGTCATTACCCATCTAGGAATGAAACTTCTTAAAAGATCCTAATCGATCTGCGGACCTTATAAATTCCGCAAGCGACAAGAATTCCGAAGTATTCGGGGCATTTTGTTAATAAAGACGTCTGTTTAGGTAGGGGCCCGTAACAATGTGTCTGGCACTTGTTAACGTTTTCGTTAACAAAGAACTGCAAAAACGAGTTTTTTTAGCGGTTGTTTGTTAACGTTTTCGTTAACAAGCGCGAAAAACAAAAATCCCTGAGGGACATGAATTAGAACTGTTCACAAGAATATTATCCGGCTTCCTGAACTTTCTTGTCAAAATCATCGGGAGAGTCAAAGAGCTTTTTCTTGAGGCGCATAATGTTCTTGTCGTTATCAGCGGCTTCAAGGCTTCCCAACTTGATGGCCGTGGTATACAATGTTTCCTTGAAGGTAATCTTGTTCATTACGACCTGCAGGCGGGCCATTTCTGCTTCCAGGGCCTTGCGGCGATTGGCGAATAGATCTAGACGCTGTTGCAATGTGGAGTCGCCCTGGCGGAACCATTCGATGTACTGGCGGATTTCCTTGATCTGCAAACCAGAATCCTTGAGACATTCAATCATGCTAAGCCACTGCAAATCGGTAGTGGTATAAACGCGAAGCCCCGAACTGTTCTTGGTAACGAAAGGCAGCAAGCCTTCCTTCTCATAGTAACGCAGGGTATGGGCGGATAGACCAGTTTGCTTTACCACTTCTCCAATGCTATAGCCCTTGGATTTTTCGTTCTTGATATTGTTTGCCATAAAGATGTCTCCAACGATGAAAGAAATATACAACTTAGAGTTAACTCTACGTCAAGACAAAATGATAAAATTCAAACATTCTTAAGTGTATCCTACACAGCCTACAAATTCGCCCAGTGCCCCTTGTGTTAGAGCATACTCTAGATGTTATATTTTATCTTAACGCATGACAAAGAAAAAGAAAATTATGGTAACTACAATTATTCTGTCCATTCTCTTTGCCTTAGGAGACATCGGTATGTTGTTCTTGAGTCAGGAAAGTTTCGGCCGTTTACCCCAGGGCGAACGCCTTGAACGAATCAGGAAATCTCCTAATTACGACATCTCTAAAAATCAGTTTGTGAACCTTGAGCCCACAATATTGATGACCGGCGAAAAAAGCGCAGCAGGTAGCTGGGTTGATTTTTTATTCGGCAAGGATACCGTGCAGAAAATTCCAGATACCGCCCTGACCGTTATCAAGACTGATTTGAAAGTCCTTCCCCAAGATAAGGATTGGCTGGTATGGTTCGGACACTCCAGCTACCTCATTAATCTGTCCGGAAAGAAATTCCTTATCGACCCGATTTTGTACAGTGGTTCTCCCGTCAGTTTTGCAAACAAGATGTTCAAGGGCACCGACGTCTACAAGCCAAAAGACTTCCCTGATATCGACTACCTTGTCATTAGCCACGATCACTGGGACCATCTGGACTACAAAGCTGTAAAGGAACTGGAACCTCGCGTAGGCAAGGTGATTCTCGGTTTGGGTGTTGGAGAACACTTTGAACGCTGGGGTTACCCCAAGGAGAAGCTGATTGAATTGGATTGGTGGGATGAAGCAAGCCTTGTCTCCGGCTTTATGGTAACGGCAACGCCGGCCCGCCATTTCTCTGGACGAGACTTGCGGCAGAATCGTACCCTGTGGGCATCCTACGTTGTAGAAACTCCCAAGCGAACCATTTGGATTGGCGGTGATACCGGATATGGAAAGCACTTCAAGCAAATCGGCGAAAAGTTCAAGATAGACTTAGGCATCCTCGAAAACGGCCAGTACAATGAACAGTGGGCCAACATTCACACCCTACCCAAGTACCTTGGTACAGAGATGACTGAACTAAATGCCGCACGCTACATGACCGTTCACAATTCCAGGTTCTGTCTTTCAAGGCATAGCTACTTTGAGCCTCTGGAAAATGCGAAAAAGGCTGCCGCGGAATCCGGCAAGCCTCTATTAATGCCTCAAATGGGCGAAGTCCTTTATCTGGAATAAAGAACCTAACCGATCTTTTCCATGAAATCCAAAAGAATGTAAAGCATGGGGGCCGTGAGGTAGAAGGAATCGCAACGGTCCAACACGCCACCGTGGCCTACGAACAGATTACCGGAATCCTTGGTACCGCTCCAACGCTTTAGTGCGCTCATCAAGAGATCGCCTGCCTGACCAGAAATTGCAATGATCAAGCCGAGAACGCACCCCTTAACAACATCAAACTGTACGTTGAACGAGGAAAGAGCTGCGCTGTAATTGGACCAATAAACGACCCATGCAACAGTTGCGACTGTGCCGGCAACAGCACCTTCCCAAGTCTTCTTGGGACTAATGGTCGGAGCAAAGAGGTGACGACCGAAGGGACCCTTGCCTGCAGCAAACTTTCCGAAGAAGTAAGCCACAGTATCGCAAAGCCACATACAAGTCATGACCAGGATAAAGGGATAGCAATGTTCAAAGCCCTGACCGTTACCCATCATGAGAACGTTCATGCCGCCCCAAAGGCCTACGTACAGCGGAGCTGCAATCTGCATTACCAGCCAGGGGAACAGGTGATCAATTTCGACCTTGGAATATGCCATGCCAATGTAGCCAGCCAAAATAACGACGCAAGCCATGCCAACAACACAGGGAACTGCGCCAAGCCCAAAGAAGCCGCCCTTGGAAAGAGCCCAGGCCAGCGTAAGGGCGAAGGTTGCCACGAAGGAGTAGGCACGCATATCCGGGCCCTTGTACATCTTGGAAACCATACCAGCCCATTCCCAAGCGCCAACGCCACCCAGGAAACACATCAAGGCGATACGTGAATAATCACTGAACCACAGCAGGCCAAAGACCAGCGGAATGGCAATCAAAGCAGTCAATAAACGTTGTGCTAAATTACTCATGGAGAACCTTCCCAAAGCGGCGTTCACGAGTCTTGAAGAACTCCACCGCCTTCATGAATTCTTCCTTGGTGAAGTCGGGCCACAGGGTGTCTGTTACGTAGAATTCGCTGTAGGCGGCCTGCCAAAGGAGATAGTTGGAAAGTCTGAATTCGCCACCGGTACGGATGATGAGATCCGGATCGGGAGCACCCTTCAGATAAAGGTGATTTGCAAAAACGGAATCATCGATATCGTCGACCTTGATTTCACCTGCAGCAACCTTGGAGGCGATAGCCTTTACCGCACCCACGATTTCCTGACGGGCACCGTAGGAAATGGCGAGGTTCAGCTGCATACCGGTATTGTTGGCCGTAATGTCGATAGCTTCCTGGAGCTTTGCGCGAGGCTTTTCGGGCAGTCGATCCATATTGCCGATGACCGTAAGCTTAACGTTCTTCTCCATCAGGTCGGGAATTTCCTTGATGACCATCTCAATGAGAAGACCCATCAAGTATTCCACTTCCTTTGTAGGGCGACCCCAGTTTTCAGAACTAAACACATACAAAGTCATGTGTTCCAACTTAAGGTTCACACCAACTTCTACGGAATCGATCGTAGCCTGGGTACCCTTACGGTGACCCAGGAAACGTTCGAGGCCGCGGCTTCTAGCCCAACGGCCATTACCGTCCATGATAATGGCCACATGTCTCAGTTCGTTTGCCACGCGTCGTTACCCTAATTAAACCTTAAGGATGTCTGCTTCCTTGGCAGCAAGGAGAGCGTCGATCTGAGCGATAGCCTTGTCGGTAGCCTTCTGGATTTCATCCTGCTGCTTCTTGGCTTCGTCTTCGGGCATTTCCTTGTCCTTCTTGATAGCGTCGTTTGCATCGCGGCGGATGTTGCGGATGGCAACGCGGCCGTCTTCTGCGTGCTTGCGAGCAATCTTAGCCAGTTCCTGACGACGTTCGGTAGTGAGGATCGGCAGGCTAACACGGATGGAGTTGCCATCCTTCATGGGAGTAAGGCCGATGTTTGCTGCGTAGATAGCCTTTTCAATGAGGTCTACGATGGTCTTTTCCCAAGGAGCGACGAGAAGCATACGAGGTTCCGGAACAGAGACCTTGGCCACCTGAGAGATGGGGGTCGGGGTGCCGTAGTAGTCGATACGAATGTCGTTCAGGATAGCGGGAGAAGCCTGGCCGGCACGGATCTTGGTGAATTCACGTTCAGTAGCTTCAACGGCCTTAGCCATTTTTTCAGAATAATCTGCCATAATAAAACCTTCTTTCAATTAACAATTAATAATTAACAATGAACAATGTAAATAATCACGCCTCTGGCGTCTTATACAGAAGCACGAAGTGCGATTTTTTCAATTGTTAATTGCTTATTGTTCACTGTTCATTAACAATGTACCAGTGTTCCTAAATTACCTTCAACGGCGGCCTGAGTCAAGCAGCCTTTTTCCATTTTGAACACAAAAATGGGCATGTTGTGTTCCATGCACAGAGCAACGGCAGCGGTATCCATCACCTTAAGTCCGCGGGCGATCACTTCCTGATAGGTAATGTCGTCGAAGCGGGTGGCGGTAGGATCCTTCATGGGGTCGGCAGAGTAGATGCCATCCACCTTGGTCACCTTCATGATAACGTCGCATTCGCTTTCGATGGCGCGAAGGGCGGCGCAGCTGTCGGTGGTAAAGAAGGGATTGCCGGTACCTGCGGAGAAAATAACCACGGAACCATTTGCAAGAAGTTCAATAGCGCGACGGCGGTTGAAGAATTCGCAGATGGGTTCCATACGAATAGCGCTCATGACCACAGAGTTGATACCCTGCTTGTCCAAGGCATCCTGCATGGCAAGGCCATTCATTACAGTACCCAGCATACCCATGGCATCACCCTGGGCGCGGTTCATACCACCAGCGCTAGCACTTACGCCACGAATCATGTTGCCACCACCAATGACCAAGGCAACACCAACACCCTTACGTACGACGTCTGCAATTTCAGAAGCCATCTCGTTCAAGATGTCGTTGTCGATTCCATGACCCTTGGCACCAGCCAAAGCTTCACCGCTCAACTTAAGCAAGACTCTATTAAACTTTGCCATAATTAAACTCCGTATTTAAGCCCAATATAGTAAAGATTCAACATAAGAAAAGACCGCTCCCCGAGGGAACGGTCCTTTTAAAGTTCGCTAAGTTGAGGAAAGCTTTAGCTCAAAGGGCCGAAGGCCCGAGCTCATAGCTCAACACTCAAAACTCAACTAGTTACCGCGTTCGAAGCGGATGAAGTTCACGACCTTCAAGCTGGAGAGACCAAGCTGCTTAGCAACGACTTCCTGGAGGTAGTCCTTAACATTGAGCTTCTTGGGGTTCTTTTCAGACATGAAGAATTCCTGGTCTTCGAGAACGATTTCCTTGAGGACCTTAGCAACACGGCCGTCAAGCTGACGTTCAACGAATTCCGGCTTGGTAGCCTTGCCAGTTGCCTGAGCCTGAGCTTCGATCTGGGCGCGAGCGATTTCGCGTTCCTTTTCGATAGTTTCAGCAGGAACGTCGGAGTCCTTCAATGCAACCGGAGCGAAAGCAGCGGCCTGCATAGCGATATCCTTAGCAGCAGCCTTGAGAGCAGCTTCGTCGGCAGAGCCTTCGTAAGCGAGTTCGGTGATAACGCCGATCTTGCCCTTCATGTGGCTGTAAACACCGAACACGGAGTTTGCAGACTTCTTGATTTCTGCGAACTTACGGAAGTCGATGTTTTCCTGAATCTTAACGAGAACGTCCTGGAGGATGTCGTTCACCTTCTTGCCATCGACGACAGCGTTCTTCAGGTCTTCCACAGAGGAGATAGCCTGAGTTTCGACAGCCTTGACAGCGAGGTTAGCGAGAGCAACGAAGTCGTCGTTGTTAGAAACCGGTTCGGTTTCGCAAGACAGTTCGAATGCAGCAGCCTTGTCAGCAGTTTCGATAAGATAGATGCGGCCTTCCTTGGCAGCCTTGTCTGCGCGCTTTGCAGCAACAGCAGCACCCTGCTTACGGAGGAGTTCAATAGCCTTGTCCAAGTCGCCATCAGTTTCGGTGAGGGCCTTCTTGCACTGCATCATGCCTACGCCAGTCTTCTGGCGGAGTTCGTTAACGAGGGAGGCGGTAATAGTTGCCATAATTACTTGTCCTCACCGTTGTCAAACTTCTTAGCTTCTTCCTTGGATTCCTTCTTGTCGGAGGAACGAGGAGCAACGTTGGCAGCGATGTAGTCCACGATGAGCTTCAGGGACTTGACAGCGTCGTCGTTAGCCGGAATCGGGTAGTCGACGAGGGTCGGATCCACATTAGTATCGCAGATGCCAATGATAGGAATGTGAAGACGACGTGCTTCAGCGACGGCGATCTTTTCGTGAGCGAGGTCGGTAACGACCAGCAGGCCCGGAAGGGTCACCATTTCGCGGATACCACCGAAGACTTCCAGGAGCTTAGCGCGTTCGCGGGTCTTGTCCAGAACTTCCTTCTTGGAGAGAGCCTGGAAAGTACCATCCTGTTCCATGGTGTCGATCTTGTCGATCTTCTTGATGGACTTACGAACGGTCTGGAAGTTGGTCAGCATACCACCCAACCAACGGTTGGTGACGGAGAACTGGTTGCAGGAACCTGCAGCGTCCAGAACAGACTGACGAGCAGTCGGCTTGGTACCAACGAAGAGCACGGTCTTGCCGGATTCAGAGATCTTCTTAGCGGCAGCAGCAGCAACTTCGAGGAGTTCGCGGGTCTTGGACAGGTTGAGAACGTAGATGCCGTTCTTTTCTGCCAAGATATACGGCTTCATTTTCGGGTTCCAACGCTGAGTCTGATGACCAAAGTGGGAGCCTGCAGCAAGCAGGTCTTCAACGGAAGGCAGATTTGCCATAGTAGTATTCCTTTTTTCGGTTGTTTCTACCCAGCCTGTAATTAAGCCGCAAAGTACCGAGGTACCACCGAAGCGGCTCTTACGAGACCGGTGATTGATTTACGCCCGAGCGTAATTGCCCAAGCAGGTGCAAATTTAGTTAAATACACCATTTGTTCAAAGATTTGCATACGAAAAAAGCCCCTTCAAAGGGGCACTTTTCATCTCAACTAGCGAATTTCTACGGAATTGACCCTCAAAAGAACCAGAGAAGTTCGTCGGCATTGGTAATGGAATATTCCTCATAATACCCCCGTATTGTTCAGAACAAATATGAAAAGGCTCCTGTGCAAAGAGTCAGAAATTTCCAGGATAACTTTACTAATATTTGACAAAATATGATCCATAGCCCACTTTATCTACTGCTTCTGTCTCTTTCGGTGTCTGCGCTCCCTTTCATGGCGGGCCAGTACCTGCATACAGCGGTTGCATTCGGGCTATTCTCCACAGAAACCGCATTTCTTGCAATCTTGCTAAGGTTCTTGAACAAGCCTAGAATTGCAACCGTCATCATTTCTGCTTGCGCCTTATTCTGCCTATTTGCTGATTTCGAAAGCCTGTGCGAATCATTCAACCAAAGCACGGCTTCTATCTGGAACCTTTCCACAAATTACTGGTGGGGGCCAATCCTATTCGTGATCATCCCGCTTCTAGTGGTCGCCGTAACGGCAACCCTAGGGTACAGTTTTTTTTCTTTGAAGCGCTATACAAAAAAAACGTGGTTCACGACCATCATTGTCATGCTATGCATCCTTCCCTTCGGCAATTTTTCTCTCTACAACCTGCTTCAGGAGAAAAGCATCCCCGAGCCGGAAATTTCCACCGTCACAACGCAAAAAAGACTCGTCGAACAATGGGATAAGAACAAAAACCCGTTCAACCCCTCCAGGCCAACCCTAGCTGTTCTTGTTGAAAGCCTCGGTGCAAGCCAGGACCACGAAAAAACAAAAGAACTGCTCAGCGCCTATAGTTTCGGAAAGCCCACATTCTCAGGAATCTCCCTTAGAAATTCAACGCACACTCAGGGAGCCGAATTAGAAGATTTCAAATTGATGACGGCTCTCAAGGACAGCGTCTTTCAGAAATGGTACGTCCACGGCTATGACGGTAGCTTTTATAGAAGGCAAGCCAACTATTCCAAGGTCGGCTTCGACAGCCTTTTGTTCAAGGAAGATTTTGAACAGCGGGGACTGCCAATCTGCAAGCTAGGCTTCACAGGGATTTGCGACTCCTCCATTGTTGAATTCTTAGACAAACTAATGAGCGATTCCATTCCCAAGTACATCTACTGGACAACGCTGGATACCCACCCTCCCTACGACGATAACACCCCGGGAATCAACGAAGCGGAAATCTTCATGAAACGTCAGCAGAATACCGCCCGATATATTGCACAGTTGGCGATAAGGCATCCGGAGTACCAGATTGTTGTACGCGGCGACCACTCCCCCATGACAAACTTCCAGAAGGGAAAGCTACCCACATTCCTATATAGGTGGGTGCCACTGGTTATATTCAACTAATAGCGCAGAAACAAAAAAATGGTTGCTCCACGAATGGAACAACCAAAGCTTGCGTTCGCTTTCGCGAACAATCGAATGATCGATTAGCGCTTGGAGAACTGGAAGTTCTTACGAGCCTTCTTACGGCCGAACTTCTTACGTTCAACTGCACGAGCGTCACGAGTCATCAAGCCTTCCTTCTTCAGAGCCGGCTTAACTTCGGCGTCGTTAGCAACCAATGCGCGGGAGATGCCGAGACGGACAGCGCCCATCTGGCCAGCGATGCCACCGCCACGAGCGGTAACTTCGACATCCCATTCTTCTGCGTTGCCGAGGATGGCGAACGGAAGGTTGGCGATCATGTTCTGCACTTCAGAGTGGAAGTAATCCTTAAAATCACGACCATTGATAGTGCGCTTGCCGGAACCCGGCTTCAGGATCACAGCGGCGATAGCGTTCTTGCGACGGCCAGTGCCGCGGTAGATCTTCTTATTCTTTGCGGTAGCGATAGAGGTATCCTCCGTTCTAAATTACAAGTCTACGACTTCGAGTTTCTGTGCTGCGTGCGGATGTTCTGCACCGGCATAGATTTTGAGTTTCTTGATCATCTTGTGACCGAGAGCGCTGTGCGGCAGCATGCCCCAAATGGCAGCTTCCAGCGGAGCGGTCGGGTGCTTAGCAAGAAGGTCTGCGAAGTTGATCCAACGTTCACCAGCGATGTGGCCAGTGTAGTGGAAGTATTCCTTCTGCAGGTTCTTGTTGCCAGTCACAGCAACCTTTTCAGCGTTGATCACAACCACGAAATCGCCAGTATCGACGTTCGGGGAGAAGATGGCCTTATGCTTACCCATGAGGAGCTTAGCAACTTCACTTGCTACGCGACCCATCGGCTTTTCGGCGGCGTCCACAAGCTTCCACTTGCGTTCGACGTTCTTCGGGTTTACCGTAATAGTCTTCATGTAAATCCTTTTGGTTCGTTATTCCGGGGCACCCTGCCCCGTGAAATGCTGGGCATAATTTAGAAGAAAACGGCAATGGTTTCAAGGTAAAAAAAGATGTTTTTTGTAAAAAATCCCGTCATTTCAAGGATTTAAACTCTATCAATTATATCAATTGTAGCAATTAGTATGATTGTTGCTAAAATTTTTGGACGATTTCGACATTCATAAGAACAGAGTCAATACACCATACTGCAAGCAGGAAGATACAAAAAGGCCCCGAGACATTCGCCTCGGAGTCTTTTTGTTTGGTGTTTTGGATTAGGATCTTTTAGGACATTTCAGTCCAAAACTTACTTAGCGATGCGGAAAGTCTTCATTTCTCCAGTGTAGCGAGCACGGAGGAAATACACACCCTTGGACTTGAGGTTATCGCTAACCTTTACCAGGTTGATAGCTTCGTTCATGCCATAGGCACTGACTCGGCCAACAAACTCACCGCTCATAGTGTAAACATCGAAGTCATCCGGACGTCCGGTGCTCAGGTTCAAACCGTTGGCAATAGCGGAACCGACTTCTTCGGTTTCAGGATTTTCTGCCGGTTCGTCCTTAACGATGGGTTCCGGATCCTTTTCGCCCTTGGCAACAAAGGTCATGTAGTCGATATCGAACCAGGCACCAGTAACGGTGAGGCGGAGAACATGCTTGCCCTGGGTGAGGTTCACATCGAAGTCAACCTTGTTGTAATCGTCGTAGTTTTCTTCGCCAGCAGCGGCGGCAGGGACGGAAATCACTTCGGAAATGTTCTTGCCGTCCATGGAAAGCTGGAAGCTGGAAGTAGAACCTGCGGCGGCAACAGCGGCATAAACGGTGTAAGTACCAGTTTCCTTAACATCTACGGTATATTCGTACCAGTTGCCTTCGCTGTTATAACCAACGATATTGCCAGTAGCCTTCTTATAGATGCTGACGGGCGTACCCTTGCGGTAGTCGGAGTCGCCCTTGTTGGAGCTTTCTGCAGTGCTGTAGGAATCGTTGCCAGAGCCTACGCCCGGGACGTCGAAGTCTTCGGCTTCAACCTTGCCAGGAATAGTCATAGCCTTGAAAGGTTCCTGAGGGACAGGTTCAACGGGAGTGACCGTGTTGTTCTGGCCCTTATCAAGGTTATTTGCAAAGTATTCTTCCAGCCAGACCATGGCAGCACGCTTTCTGCCGTCCTTTTCCATAATACCGGTATTTGCAGCCCAGGTAGCACCATTGATGTAACCCCAGATAGTGATACCACCGATCCACGGGGTTTCCCACATGAACGGAATCTGGTTTGCATAGTCATTCTTCTGCTTGGTATCATCTGCTTCACCGATATCGTATTCGGAAATCAGAAGGGGAATGCCTACGGCGTTGTGAATCTTGGTAAGCTTGCTTTCGAAGTCGGACTTGCTCATGCCCTTACAGTCGTGAGACTGCTGACCATAGTAATCGATAGGTGCGCCAGCCTTAAGAAGGGTCTGGACCATTTCGATACCTTCGTTCATTTGCCAAGAGAGGGTATTGTAGTCGTTATAGATGAGCTTTGCCTTGGGCCAGCGTTCGCGAGCCATTTCGAAAGCCTTCTTCACGAAGTTATACTGATGCTTGCCGTTGACAACGTCGTCACCGCCCAGAGCCTGAACGATGTAGGTACCGCCGCATTCCGGGTCGTCGGTACTGATGCCTTCGGCACCTGCAGCAGGCTTGCTATAGCCAGAGTGATAGTTGCCATTATACGGATCGCCAGACCAAATAGCTTCGTTCACCACGTCGATGTATTCCAGGTCGGGGAACTTGGCGGCCACGGCATCAAACCATTCTTCGATGTATTGCTTGGTCTTTTCCTTTGTGATGCCAGGATTCTTCTTGGTGCAAAGGAAGTTGGGCTTCTGGGAGCCCCAGATAAGAGCATGGAACTTGAAGGTACGGCCCGGAGCAGCCTTTGCCCACTTATAACCGTTTTCGCAGCTGTCGAAGCCGTTGAAATTGAAAACGCTCTTTCCGTTTGCATCGACAGAGTGGATAGAACCCCACTTACAGCCGTTTTCGTTGGTAATCTGGTTCCAGTAGGTACCCATGTCGGAACGGATCTGGCTACTGGTAGTAATGTTTCCAAGGAACTTGGCACCGCCATCAGCAAGGGCTGCGTGGCTTACAGATGCTGCAGCGAGACCTGCTGCAAGAAGAGACAAAATCTTTTTCATATCAAACACATCCTCATTTCGAGCGGTTTTCCCGTCCTAACCATGGTATAAATTAAATCCCTAAAGCCCGCTTTTTACATGTTCAAAACGACATTCTATGGACATTTTATCCATAGTGTAATTCTGTTCCTGACGTCGAAAAACCGTTCTTTTAAGAAAATTCCGCACTTTTCTGCATATTCCCGAGACAAACAAAACACCTCGATGCGTTCACATCGAGGCGTCTTGTTTGGTGTTTTGGATTAGGATCTTTTGAGCCTAGGCTCTAAAACCTTTTACTTTGCAATGCGGAAGGTCTGCATCTGCTTGGTTGTCTTGTTACGTACGTAGTAGACACCCTTAGCAAACTGGACATCGCTTGCCTTGATAAATCCGATAGCCTGGTCTGCACTATAGGCGCGGATGCGGCCCATGAAAATACCCTGCATATCGAAGATATCGTAAGCCTGGAGAACATCCATGTTCATGTGGATATTCTGACCGATGACAGAAGGAGTTTCTTCACCGCCAGTTACACTGGAGCTAGATTCATCCTTTTCGCCAGAAGCGCTGGAGCTCGGATCTTCCTTGACAGAGGAGGAGCTGGATTCCGGTTCTTCCTTAACGATGGGTTCCGGATCCTTTTCGCCCTTGGCAACAAAGGTCATGTAGTCGATATCGAACCAGGCACCAGTAACGGTGAGGCGGAGAACATGCTTGCCCTGGGTGAGGTTCACATCGAAGTCAACCTTGTTGTAATCGTCGTAGTTTTCTTCGCCAGCAGCGGCGGCAGGGACGGAAATCACTTCGGAAATGTTCTTGCCGTCCATGGAAAGCTGGAAGCTGGAAGTAGAACCTGCGGCAGCAACAGCCGCATAGACAGTGTAGGTACCAGTTTCCTTGACATTCACGGTGTATTCGTACCAGTTGCCTTCGTTGTTGTAACCGACGATATTACCAGTAGCCTTCTTATAGATGCTGACAGAAGTGCCCTTACGATAGTCGGAATCGCCCTTGTTGGAGCTTTCTGCAGTGCTGTAGGAATCGTTGCCAGAACCGATGCCAGGAACATCAAAGTCTTCTGCTTCAACCTTACCCGGGATTGCGATTGCAGAGCCCTTGAACGGAGTCTGCGGTTCCGGATCAGCAACAATGCCTGTGGCGAGACCGGTGGTGTTCACACCCTTGTTGCTCTTCAGATAGTTTCTCATCCAGGTCATCGCCTTACGATCCTGACCGTTCTTGATCAAGCCGGAGCAACCGCTAGCCTGGCCGTTACAGTCGAGCCAAGTACGGCCATAGATATAACCCCAAATGGTGATACCGGCAACGTTCGGGTCTTCCATCCAGTACGCAAACTGTTCCTTATAGCACTGTTCCTGAATGTTATCATCAGTGGACGGAACGTCGTATTCAGAGATCACAACCGGGAAGTTGTTGGTCTTGCTATGGATCTTTTCCATAGTGGACTTGAAGGTGTTGTAGTTAAGGCAGTTGCCACCGCCGCCGGTGCCATTGTAACCACCACCAGTGCTCATCAAGTCGTGAGCCTGAAGGCCGTATGCGTCAACCGGTGCGCCATTCTTACGGATGGTGTTAATCAGGTCGATACCCTGGTCCACGTTCCACTGGATGGTGTTATAGTCGTTATAGATAAGGATTGCCTTGGGCCAACGTTCACGAGCCATCTTGAAAGCGGTGGTAAGGAAGGCGTAATCGCCATTGTTGTCACCGCCGAGAGCCGGAATAATCTTGGTCTTGGTATAGTTGGAATGATACTGACCGTTGCCAGTACGAATAGCTTCGTTGGCCACGTCGATCATTTCCAGATCGGGATAATGAGCCTTAACAGCGTCGAACCATGCGGTAATAGCCTTCTTGGTATCATCGACGCTCAGGCTTTCTAGCCAGCTAGGATACTGGGAACCCCAGAGGAGAGCGTGGAACTTGAAATGGCCACCGTTATTCTTTGCCCAATTGTAGGCGGCATCGCAGCCAGCCCAGTTGTAGCGGCCGCGGGTACCTTCGATGGAGCCCCACTTACAGCCGTTTTCGGCAGTGGCCTGGTTCCACAACTTGGTAAATTCGTCGTTAGGACCGGGAGCGGTGTTAGACTGGGTAATGTTACCCACAAACTTAGAAGCACCATCAGCCAGACCGGGGCCGGCATGAGATACTGTTGCAGCTGCCAGACCGGCAAGTGCGAGAGAAACGAGTTTATTCATAATCCACATCCTTTTTCTTTGAATGGTTTCCCATATCACCGTCACATAAATTATTTCGTGCAAGCTGGAATATTTCACCCCCAAATAGACTTTCCATGGACATTTTATCCATAACAAAAAATCCCCCAGATAGCCTGGGGGACTTCCTAATCCACAAAAAACGGCGTTTTTTAGCGAATTTCGACAAATTTTGCTATTTACCTAGCAATTTTAACAGTTTGGACTTCACTTGAATAACGGTTCTTGACAATGTAGACACCCTTGTTCTTGAGGTAGTCGCTATTCTTCACCAAGGAAACGGCGGCATTCATACCATAGGCGCTAAGACGACCCATATGCGCACCATTCATGTCGAATACGTCGTAATCGGAAAGGACCTTAGCACCCATGTGCAGATTCTGACCAATAGCAAAGCACTCATCATCCGTTTTGCAATCCACTTCCGGCAGAGGTTCTGTATCCGGAGCATTTTCTCCAGCCACGAAGTTGATGTAGTCGATATCCATCCAGTCACCGGTAACGGTAAAGCGGAGAATATGTTCGCCTGCAGTCAGGTTCACATTAGCGGAGACCTTGTTGTAGTCGTCATAGTTTTCTTCGCCAGCGGCAGCCTTGGGAACAGAAATCTCCTCGGTAATGTCCTTGTCATCCATAGACAGCTTGAAACCGGAAGTGCTGTTGGCGGAAGCCACGGCGGCATACATGGTGTATGTTCCAGTTTCCTTGACATTCACGGTGTATTCCAGCCATTCACCTGTCTGGTTATAACCAACGACAATGCGATTGCCGGACTTTTTATAAAGATCTACACCTGTACCCTTACGATAATCGGAATCACCATGATTTTCGGTATCCATATCGTAATAGGAATCGTTACCCCTACCCTTACCCGGAACATCGAAGTCTTCCATCTCGATCTTTCCCGGAATGGAAAGGGCCTTCCCCTTGAACGGAGTCTGGGGTTCCGGTTCTACAGGAATTGCCGTGTCGTTCTGGCCCTTATCAAGGTTATTTGCAAAGTATTCTTCCAGCCACTTCATGGCAGCGCGCTTGGTGCCATTGCTTTCCATGATGCCGGTATTGGCAGCCCAGGTTGCGCCATTGATGTAACCCCAAATGGTGATGCCACCAATCCAGGGAGTTTCCCACATGAAGGGAATCTGGTTGGCATAGTCATTCTTCTGCTTCTGGTCATCGGCTTCACCGATATCGTATTCGGAAACCAGCAGAGGAATGCCAACGGCATCGTGGATCTTGGTCATCTTGGATTCAAAATCGGCCTTGCTCATACCCTTACAGTCATGGGACTGCTGACCATAGAAGTCAATGGGAGCACCATTCTTGAGCAGAGTCTGGACCATTTCGATACCTTCGTTCATCTGCCAGGAAAGGGTGTTGTAGTCGTTATAGATGAGCTTTGCTTCCGGCCAACGTTCGCGGGCCATTTCGAAAGCCTTCTTCACGAAGTTGTACTGATGCTTGCCGTTAATCACATCGTCGCCACCGAGGGCCTGCACAATGTAGGTACCGCCGCATTCCGGGTCGTCGGTACTGATGCCTTCGGCACCTGCAGCGGGCTTGCTATAACCGGAATGGTAGTTGTCGCCAGCCCAGATTGCTTCGTTCACCACGTCGATGTATTCAAGGTCGGGGAACTTGGCAGCCACAGCATCGAACCACTCGGTAATGTACTGAAGGGTCTTTTCCTTGGTAATGCCAGGATTCTTCTTGGTGCAAAGGAAGTTGGGTTTCTGGGAACCCCAAATCAAGGCATGGAACTTGAAGGTGCGTTCACCCGGCTTTTCCTTGGCCCACTTGTAACCGTTTTCGCAGCTATCGAAGCCGTTAAAATTGAAAACGCTCTTTCCGTTGGCGTCAACAGAATGGATAGAGCCCCACTTACAGCCGTTTTCGTTGGTAATCTGGTTCCAGTAAGTTCCCATATCAGAACGGATCTGGCTATTGGTAGTAATGTTACCCAAAAACTTAGCGCCACCATCAGCAAGGGCTGCATGGGACATCGATGCGGCAGCAAGGCCTGCAAGAAGCGATACAAACTTTTTCATGATTACATCCTTTTTGTAGTAAAACACCATTTACAATCATGAAAACTACCCGCATTTAGCCCAAATGTATCTCACTAGATCAAAAATCCATTGTATAGTTTGACAACACTCACTTTTCGCATTTAGAAATAAAATTCTTACACACTTTTAAGACAAAAATTGAAATTTTAGTTTACATTCGGCTATTTTCGCAAAATCTAATGCTATTTTCTTACACGAGTGTATAAAACGGGATGTTTTGGGTTGGTAAAAAAGGAGACTAACAATGAATTTTACCCGTTTTTTTGGCGTGGCAAGTGGGATTGCCATGTGTTGTTCTGGCCTTGCTTTTGGCTGGAGTATCAGCGGACATGTTGTGAATGAAATCGGTCAGGCCATTCCTGGCGTTTCCATCAACTCGTTCAATTACGCAGGCATCAGTGGCGAATCTGACACAGACGGCGCATTCAGCCTAAGCAATGACGCAGACGCCCTCTTCGGAACAGCCGTACAACGCAAGATTTCTGTACAAAGGCACGGCAACCTGTTGAGCATTGCCGGCAACCGGGGCACCATGAAGGTATCGCTGATGGACGCACTGGGCAAGGAGGCCTTCCAGCAGGAATTCAACCAGCAGAACGTCCAGATTGACATGAGCAAGTTCGGCCAGCAGAAGGTCATGATCCTGCGAATTTCCAATCAGAGTTCCAGCGAGAATTTCATCCTGACCCAGAAAGGCGCCGTCAAGAACGTCTTGAAGAAAGAAGGAGAACAGCCCGCCGTTCTGATGTTCTCCAAGACCGGCTTCCAAAACAGCACCTACACCATGGCTCAGGATGTAGAAACGAACGTGACCATCACCCTAAAAACGGCAGAAGTCACACCAGGCGATCCGACCGAAAAATCCTCCAGTTCCGTTTTCAATCCCTGGGAACCCCAGCAGAGTTCTTCTAGCTCTGAAACTCCTGTCGTAAGCAGTTCCAGCAAGATAGAGGAAGTAATAAGCTGCGCCGGCAAGACCTATGCAGCAGGCGATCACAGGATGACCGTAAATGTAAACGGCAAGAACCGCACCTACATTATGCACGTGCCCAGCAGCTACAAGGGCGACAAGGCGGTTCCCCTCGTTGTAGATTATCACCCCATCGGAGGTTCCGGCGAAGGACAGCTTAACGGAACAACATACAAGAGCCTGACCGACCAGGAAGGCGTCATTTCCCTGTATCCCGACGGAACCAGCGGCAAGTCTCCAATGGGCGCAGGCTGGAATGTGGGCCCTTGCTGCTCCTACGATGATGACCTGGAATTCTCCAGAGCAATGATCAACATGGTGGAAGAAAAAGTCTGCATCGACACCAAGCGCGTCTACGCCACCGGATTCTCCATGGGTGGCGGCATGAGCAATCACGTTGCCTGCTTCATGTCCGACATTTACGCCGCCGTGGCACCTGCCGGCATGGACCTGAACACCACCAACAGCGCCACCTGCAATCCCGAACGCCCCATATCCATCATCATGTTCCGCGGCACAAACGACTTCGTCTGCAAATACCAGGGCGGCGATAGCGGTTTCAACGACGGCTTGAATTTCCTGGGCGCCGAAAAGAACTTCAAGTTCTGGGCAGACAAGAACGGATGTACCGGCTCCCCCACCACCAACTCCAACGGCTGCCAGGAATACTCCAGCTGCAAAGATGGCACCAAGGTGGTTCTCTGCACCAAGCAGGGAGGCGGTCATGAACAGGGCGACGGCAAGGTCGGCTGGCCTTTCCTGAAGCAGTTCACCATGCCGTAAGAATTATCGTTCTCTCCTAACAAAAAAGGGTCTCCGCCAAAAGCGGGGACTCTTTTGCTTAACACTAAGGTTCACCAGCGACAAAACACCGTGATTACCCCGGCAGCAATTCGCCATGGCTATCAGCGACTGCAATTCGCCATGGTTACCCCCAGCAGCAATTCGCCATGGTTACCCCCGACACTAGTACCAATCGCTCTCTTTTTTCAATTTGATACTAGCTTTTAGCACCCATTTTATCTTGGCACTAGTACGAACCGCTGTTTTTTTCAAATTCGTACTAGTTTTTAAGGAAAAGTCGTCCAATTACAGTCAAAATCATAGTATGAACTCGACATTACATGCATTTTAGTACTAGTCGTCCCTCTACAATACAACAAACGCTAGTACTAATATCCTCCTTTCTGAGGTTTAGTACTAACGTCCGACAGATTAATAGGCTGAGACGCGAAGCGTTTTTTGGAAGGAACCGCTCTTGACGATGGCGATGTAGTTACCCTGAGGAAGAGGACTTGATGCGCCGAATTCCACCAGAGAGGAAGTACCGCCGAGGCCGCGGGAAACGTCCACCAGCTTGCCATTGACATCGAGAAGACGAACCTCGAAGCTTCTGCCTGCAGGAGCCTTTACCATGAGGGCAACAGAGGCGCGGGACATGGGTACAGGAGAAACTTCCAAGCCAGAGACCACCTGAGTGAAAGCAATGGACGTTGTGGAATCCGCCTCCAGGCTGAACCAGTCTACGTTCATCAGGAAGGAACTTTCACCAGTATATTCAAAGCGAAGAACCTGCTCGCCCTCTGCAAGGGAGATCTTGGTTTCCACCTCGTACCAGTCGTTCCATCCCTTTGTCTTTTCAGGGTCCACCGTAAGGGTTCCCAGCTCCTTGCCTGTAGAATCCTTGACCACGATACTGCTCTTGGCATCGGCACCGGAAGCGGCTCGAACTTTCAAGTTATAGGAACCTGCAGCCGGAACCTTGATAAGGTATTCAGACCAGTCCCCATCATTGATCCAGCCAATGTTAGGTTCGCCGGATTCATCAGGTTCAATCTGGACGCCGTCCATTGCCGTGTAATCTTCCGCCTGGATCTTGCCCGGAATGGCAATCGCTTCAAAAGGCTGATTGGTCAACTTCAGGTTTCCATCAAACTGGTAGTTTCCGCCAGCAACCGAAGTAAAACTCTGGAGATTGCCATTGTACTCGATGTTCACCGTTTCCTTGTTACCGGCGCTTAAGCCGAGGTAAGTCAACTTGCCATCTTTCCAGGCCAAGGAATCCACGGTGATATCGCCTCGCGCCTTAAGGCCAGCCACAGAACCGCTGGACCATTTAGAAGGCAGCGCAGGCAGAATGCGAATTTTTCCGCCTTGACTCTGGATGAACATTTCGTTAATGCCCGAAACCGCGCCGAAGTTTCCGTCAATCTGGAACGGCGGATGGGCATCAAAGAGGTTGTTGTAGGTACGGTCCGGAGTAAGCAAGTTGCGAACCAGCTTGTAGGCATGATCGCCATCCTGCAAACGGGCCCACAGGTTGATTTTCCAGGCCAGGGACCAGCCCGTGGCATTGTCGCCACGCTGGGTCAACGTGGTCTTTGCAGCTTCTGCAAATTCAGGAGTGCCGTCTACAGAAATCTGGGCACTGGGGAACATTCCATACAGGTGGGAAACATGACGGTGATCGCTACGAGGATCGTCCCAGTCTTCGAACCATTCCATCAGCTGCTTGTACTTGCCGATTTGATTGGGGGGCAGGCGCTTTACCGCATTTTCAAATTCGGCACGAAGGTCTTCGTCAACGCCAAGAATCTTGGAAGCCTCGATGGCGTTATTGAAGGCGTCGCGGGCAATCTGGATGTCCATAGTTGGGCCAAAGCAGACGTTGTACTTGCCGTGGGTATTTTCCGGAGAGTCGCTGGGAGCCGTCACCAGATACTTGTGGCCGCTGACAGGTTCTTCCACCATAGTGGATAGGTAAAATTCTGCGGCGCCCTTCATGGTGGAGTAGGCATCCTTCAGGAACTGTTTATCGCCGGTAAAGAGGTAATGTTCCCACAGGTGGGTGCTGAGCCAGCCCGCGCCAGAGGGCCATACACCCCAGGAGCCGTCCACAGGTCCTGTGCGGTTCCAAAGGTCGGTATTGTGATGAACCACCCAGCCCTTGTCGGTGCCCCAGATGGTCTTTGCAGTCTTAGAGCCTTGAGTGACCAGGGACTTGATCTTGTCGAACAGCGGTACACCGCATTCCTGAAGGTTGGCGGATTCCACCATCCAGTAGTTCATTTCAAGATTGATGTTGGTGGTGTACTTGCTGCCCCAGGAAGGATTCATTTCGTTATTCCAGATGCCCTGAAGGTTGGCGGGCTGGCCACCCTTACGGGAGCTGGAAATCATGAGGTAGCGACCAAACTGATAATACAGTTCTACGAAGGAAGGGTCATCGGTGGTGTTAAAATTCTTGACGCGGCTGGAGGTAATGTCGCCGGCGTTGGACGCAGGTGTACCCAGGTTCAAGCGCACGCGATTGTACAGTTCCTGATAGTCCTTCAGGTGGGCGGATTTCAGCTGGTCATAAGTCTTCTTGCTGGCGGCATCGATGGCGGCAGCGGCGCGTTTGCCGGCGTTAGCGGAAACGTTATCGAAGGAGACAAAGTTCGTACCTGTATTCAGGATGATGTAGGCGGAGTTTGCGCCTTCTACCTTGACGGAGCCGCTACCTGCAGAAACCTTACCGCCGTCAGCCTTCACCACAAAGCGGGTTTGGAACTTGATGGAATTGATGGTTGCATCTAGAGTTAACGCATCGGAACCTACATTCTTGATGCTCTTGTTGGTATGAGGCGTTGTGAGGGATGCGCTAAAGTTCACCTTGCCGCTTGCGTCTGCAGAAATTCGAATGACGATGACGTTGTCAGGATAGTTTGCAAAGTATTCGCGGGTATACTTGACGCCGCCAGAGGTATAAGTGGTCTTTGCGATGGCAGTTTCCAAATCCAGTTCACGGCGGTAATCTGTACCCGTGTGGCCAAAATCAAGAACCAAGTCGCCTACAGGCTGGAACTTTGCAATATCGTAAGTAGAAAGTTGACCCGTCAGCTGTTCGGCGCGATCGTAGTTGCCCGAGAAAAGAGAACTGCGGATTTCCGCCATCTTGGAATAGCCATTGGAAACATTATTGCTGCCGGGGCCGCTGTTCCAGACGGTGCCTTCGTTCAGGTTGATTACATCCTTGCTGACGCCACCATAGACCATGCCGCCCATATAGCCGTTACCGATGGGCAAGGCATTTGTAAAGGTAGTGCCGGCATCGCTATTATACCAAAGTACATGGGAAGTTTCAGGCGCAGCGGTTGCCGGGGCAACAAAAGCAGGAATGGCGAGAGTTGCAAAACTCAGACCCAAGCCGAACAGCAAATTTCTAGAAAACATAATGACCTCTTTTTTACCCTTTTTCATCAAGGTATAAGATACCCCTTTATTAACTCAAAAGAGTTCCTAACCGTCAAAATCCTATGGATAGATTGTCAAGGCAACAACCACACATTTCCTCACAAAAAAACATCCCGAATTTTCATCCGAGATGTCCGTTATTTGGTGGAAAAACCAATATGGATTTTTAAAGTTAGCGAGTAACCTTAATCACCTGCTTGATGGCACCATTTGCGCTACGAATAATGTATGCACCGGGCTGCATGCTGCGTGCCTGAAGCTGTTCACGAACCTGGTTCATGTCCATGGCGTTCACCTTGGTCAGCATCTTACCCTTGGCGCTGAACACGTAGAATTCCTGGGGTTCGTTTACATTCAGTTCCACATGGTTACGAATGGGCAGGGCTTCTTCGTTCATGCCAAATCTGATCCAGTCCAAATTTCCGTAGGAACCGGTGAGAAGAACCTTGAGCACATGCTTACCTGCAGTGACTGCACCAATCTTTCCATCTACAGTGCCATAGGTATCCCAGTCTTCACCCTTGGGGATCTTGACTGTATCCGTTACAGCCTTGCCATCCAAGAACAGCTGGAAACCGCTACCATCAAGACCGCTGGCCACATTGGCTCGGAACAGATAATCACCCGCTTCCTTCACGTCAATGGTAAACTGCAGCCATTCGCCAGCCTGGGTATAGCCGATAGCGTAACCGTCTCCAGCCTTCACAATATCGACACCATCATCTTCGCGATAGAGGCCGCCCTCGTTAGTCATATCGGCATCGTGATATCCAAGGCCTTCGCCACCCTTATCGTAATTTTCCATTTCGATAGTGCCAGGCAATTCGTTTTCAGCAAATGCCTCTGCCTTCACTTCGCCGTATTCAATGGAAGGATACTTCACATTGGTAACCATGCTGGTTTCCAGGTTGGGGAAACCGATGTTTGCAAGTTCGTTAGGATCTTCCATCACACCGCGGACCGGAGTAATGCGGAACTTGTGCTTAAAGGTATTCTTTGCAAACAGTCTGTACTTATCCAAGGGCTTTGCACCCCAGCTGTTGATGCCACCAAGGCCCATCTGCTGCAGGTCAACACGGAGAGTAATTTCCTTGTCTCGCTTCAGGTCCCAAGGAAGTTTTACATCAGTCAACTGTTCCGGAGTGTAATGCAAGGTGTTGAATTCCATGCGGGGAGAACCAACAACCATAAGGCCCTTGCCCTGTGAATTAGTAAGCATAGCCCACTTTACATCGCTACGCTGGCCGGTTTCGCCAACTTCCATGTAAGGCACGAAGAAATCATCTACATTGGCCTTATACAGGCCTGCATAGCTACCATCACGACGACCCACATAGTTTTCGCTGGGGCCGCGACCATACCACTGAACCTTTTCAAAGCCACCCGGAATGGTGAAGAGCGTACCCACATTGGGAATTGCCGGCTGGGCTGCATCCGGGGTAAAGGTGTAATCTACGAGAATATCGCCAGAACCGTAAACGGTGTAGCTAAGCTTCATGGTAGAGTAGCCAGCGGAAATACCCAAGTCAAAGTCAAAGCGAGTTTCGTTATCAGAAACCTTGGTAACCTTGGAGCTGTTCACCTTGCGAGTGCTACCGGCCTTGCGCCAGACACCGCTTTCCTTTTCCATGTTGTAGCCCTTATCGTTATCGGTAGGAGCTCGCCAGAAGTTAGGAACGCCACCTGTGGTAATCAGCTGCACATCTCCCAGCTTGTAATCTTCGATGGTTGCATTTGCAGTATTGATGGTGACAGAGAAATCATCGCCTTCAACAACAGCCTTGCCATTGCCTTCGGAAACCTTATGCTTGGGCAAGCTGGTGAAATCAAGCTGAGGAACCTTGTCTTGACCTAGCTGCACCAGGAACTGTTCGTGAGCAATGCTAAAGCCAACATCGGCCCAATCCTGCTTATTCTTCAGCTGGAAATCAATATCCAGATGGTATTCGGAGCCAGCCTTGAGAGTAGGCTTCTTAAGATCGATGGTAATTTCCTTCTTGGACAAAGGAGCAACATCTAGCTGGGTGCTAGAGAGAGAGCCCTTGGCAACTTCCTTGCCGTCTTCCTTCAAGGTCCATACTGCAGTTGCGTAGTCCTTCAGGTTTACGAAGTCAAAACGGTTCTCGATTTCCACAGCGCCCTTTGCTGCACCCTTGTCGCGAACCACTACGTTACGATACTGGTGTTTGACTTCCCACATTTCAGGCTGCAAGGTACGATCCGGAAGAACAAGGCCGTTAGCGCAGAAATTGTCGTCGTTAGGCTGGTCGCCCCAAAGGCCGCCGAAATTGAAGAACTTGGTGCCGTTACGACGGAGACCCTGGTCTATAAAGTCCCAAATGAAGCCACCGAATACGCGGGGGTTATTATAGAACGCGTCCACGTATTCTTTCAGTTCGCCTACAGAGTTACCCATGGCGTGTTCGTATTCGCAAAGCATCCAGGGCTTGTTATTGTTGTTGTAGGTGGCAGCAATCCAGTCGCTACAATACATGCAGCTCTGAACATCGGCGTGATCGTTATCGCCTTCGTAGTGAACGGGGCGAGAAGGATCTGCATCGTGAGCATACTTCTGCATGGTACCGAAAACGTCACCCCAGCCGGCTTCGTTACCCAAAGACCAAATGATGATGGAAGCGTGGTTCTTGTCGCGCTGAATCATGGAAGAAATTCTTTCCACAGAAGCGTCGCGCCAGTTGTCATCGCTCTTGGGAACCTTATCGTTTGCACCATGAGTTTCCAAGTTTGTTTCATCAAGAACGTAAATGCCGTACTTATCGCAAAGATCGTACATGTACGGGTCATTGGGATAATGGGAAGTACGCAAAGCATTGATGTTAAACTGCTTCATAAGGAACACGTCTCGTTCCATCAACTCACGGCTAATGGTATGGCCGTAATCCGGATCGATTTCATGACGGTCCACACCGCGTAAGATCACGGGCTTGCCGTTGACCAGGAACTGGGTAATGCCCTGGCCATTCTTCTTGAGTTCAACCTTCTTAAAGCCAATACGGTTACTTTCAACCTGCACGGTCTTGCCGGAAGCATCCTTCAGGGTAAGCACGAAGGTATAGAGGTTCGGGGTTTCGGAAGCCCACAGCTTAACCCCGGAAATAACCTTACTAAAGGTGACCTTTTCTTCCTTGCCGGCGGCAATGGAAACCGTAGACTTGTCGGTAACCACGGCAGCGCCAGAAGCATCATACACACCCATTTCCAAGGTATAGGTACCGGAAGCAGCAGAACTTGTGTTCCTTACCCAAATGCTGGGGTCCAGGGTACCATCGGTGTAGTTGCTGGCCAATGAGGCATTGGCCTGGAAGTCCTGAATATGAATCTTAGGAGTAGCGTAGATATACACATCACGCTGAATACCAGACAAACGAATAAAGTCCTGGTCCTCCATCCAGGAGCCATCGCACCAGCGGAACACCTGCACGGAGATGTTGTTTTCGCCACTGCGCAGTTTATCTGTAATATCAAATTCGTGGTCGGTAAAGGAATTTTCGCTATAGCCAACGAACTTACCGTTCACCCAGACATAGTAGGCGGATTCCACGCCTTCAAAGTGCAGGCGAATGCGCTTACCATCCCAGTTCTTGGGCACGGTAAAGTTACGGCGGTAGTGGCCCACAGGGTTAAACTTGGTAGGAGCAGCAGGAGGACTAATCCAGTCCTTAGCGTTCCACGGATAAATCACATTACTGTAAATGGGACGGTCATAACCGTACATCTGCCAGTTGCCAGGAACCGGGATGTCATCCCACTTGGAAACATCATAATTGTCTGCGAAGAATTCGTTATTGCGCTGGGCCGGAGCTTCTACATGATAGAACTTCCAAGTGCCAGCTAGAGACTGGTACCATTCAGAAGCACGGCGATCCATCTTCAAGGCTTCTTCCAAGGTGTTGTACGGCATGGACGTCACGTGGGGAGAAAGCACGTTTATACCGAACGTTCTTGGATTTCCATTCCATTCGTCAAACTTTTGGGCGAAGGAGATTGAGGGAAGTGAGGCGGCCAAAGACATCGCAACCATCAATCCCATTGTTCTTTTATTCAAAGAATTCTTCATAGTTTCCTCATTTTTTTACACCAATAAGAAAAATATTTCTTATCCAGCATAAAATACCCATCCCAAACGAAAATACCCTTGACATTTTGTCAAAGCCCCAATTGCCAATTGCAATTCTCGGGAATAAAAAAATGCGACTCATTTCTGAGCCGCACTCTTATTTCTAAGGAAAATTTAACTTAGCTAAATTATCTTGGACTACTTTGCCACATTCACCTTGGTCATTTTCTGGCTCTTGATGCCGCGAACCATGTAGAGACCGCGAGCAAAACCTGCAGCACTCATACGCTGAGACAGGCTTTCAGCAGAACCTATACCCAGGTTCACACGACCCATGTGCTTACCGGTCAAGTCAAACACGTCGTACTTGGAATCCACAGAAACAGAGTAGTTCACGCTGGACACGATTCCGATAGGACCATCAGGATCAGTAGATTCACCGGGATTATTCGGGTCCGTTTCGCCTTCGCCAGGAAGCGGTTCGTCATCTTCGGCGCCCTTGCCTGCTACAAAGTTGAAGTAGTCTACGTCAAACCAGTCGCCGGTTGCGGTGAAGCGCAAGATGTGCTTACCTGCAGGAAGCGTAACATCGGCGCTGACCTTGTTATAGTCATCGTAGTTGTCTTCGCCGGCGGCGGCCTTAGGCACTTCAATGTCGCCCGTAATGTCTTCGCCATCGATGGACAGCTTGAACTTGGAACCACCCGCAGATGCGACTGCGGCAAACATGGTGTATTCGCCAGCCTTGGCAACGTCTACGGTGTATTCCAGCCATTCGCCTTCCTGGACATAGCCAAGGACCACGCGGTTATTGGATTTCTTGTAGAGGTCAACAGCAGGAGCATCATCCTTACGGTAGTCGCTGTCGCCGTGATTTTCGGCATCCTTGTCGCTGAAGGACTGGTTGCCACGACCTACGCCCGGCTTATCGAAATCTTCGGCCTGGATCTTGCCCGGAATAGCTGCAGCCTTGCCAGAGAACGGTTCCTGGGGAACAGCCTGCTTTGTGCTTTCGAAGAACCAGTAGTCAAACTTGAAGTTGCCTGACTTAAACACGAAATAAAGATCGCCAACACCATCTGCCCCAGTAACCGGGAAGGAATTTTCCTGCCAGTCAGTGCTTGCGGGAACGTCGATGGTAGACATCAGCGGACCTGTTGCAGAACCGGAATGAAGTTCAATCTTACCAGAACCGCCCTTGGTGCAAACTACGATATTGTCGGCACCGTCGCTCATATCCACGGAACGGACCTTGGTCCAGGAACCCGCATTCATATTGGTAAGGAATACGGTCTTGCCTTCGACATCCACATTCTTGATAATGGTATAGCCACCGGTCTTATCCACGGTGATGCCTTCGATCCAAGCCTTGGTTTCGGCTTCTACGCGAGTATACGGATCAAGATTCTTGATAGGCTTGGTAACGCCATCGTCTGTCATGCGGATGGTAGGAATGGTACCATCGGCACCCCAGGTAAATTCTTCCACAGCGGAAGTACGGGAATAACCGCCTGCACTGGGAACGCGACGCTGGTTATGATAGAAGAAGAAGCTACGGCCCTTAAAGTCAACAATGCCGGAATGGACCGTAAAGGCAGAACCCTTTTCGGCGCTAGGCATAATGACGCCCTTGTATTCCCACGGACCGGTAGGAGAATCACTCCAGGAGTAGTCAATGGATTCCGGAATGCCACCGGCAGCGTAAATCATATAGTACTTCTTGCCACGCTTGTGAATCCACGGGCCTTCAGTATACTTGCCGTTAAAGGAAGCCATGTCGGTGACCTTTTCCTTACCGTCACATTCGATCATGTTGTCCTTAAGAGGGCAGTAATAAAGCTTGGGGTTACCCCAGTAGAGGTAAGCCTGGCCGTCATCATCAATCCATACGGTAGGGTCGATGTAGTCCCAGTTGGGGCCAGCCAAGTGTTTGCCGTTCAGGGCATCCTTGAAGGGGCCTTCCTTGTAATCGGAAACTGCTACGTTAATGGCGCGGCCACCGCGGGTAGATTCTACGGTTACGTAATAGTAGTACTTGAACTTGCCGCTGGAATCCTTACGACGGATAACTTGGGCAGCCCAGTCGCCATTCTTCTTGGCGCTGCCGTTAAAGTCACCGGCTTCAAGAATGAGGCCATTCATGTCAGTCCAGTTCACCATATCGGTGGTGCAGGAAACACGCCAACCATGCATGGTAAAGAAGGAACCGCCTTCGTCGTTACCGGAATAGGAACAAAGGGTATCGCCAAACACGACCGGAGCCGGGTCCGGAGAATAATATGTCTGGATAAACGGATTATCGGCCATGGCATTAGCTGCAAGACCGAACATTGCAAGTCCGAAAGTAGCGGAAGCAATCTTAAGCTTTTTCATAGAACCATTCTTTCCCATAGAGTACACCCCTAGTTTATTACCCTAATAAATTACCTCTAATTAGGAATAAAATACAGCAGGGCACAAAAAATCCCATGGACAAGTTATCCACAGGAAAAGTGGGAATTTTTGGTCAAAAACCGCCAAAAACAAGGCTTTTCTTCAAAAAATGCTATTTCAGCCCGTTCGGTGCAATCCACTCTCTATAGGGATCCACCTTTTTTAGGCTTTCAGGGTCATCACAGTTCCAGAGTGGGGCCTCAACAGACCTTCTCACAATTTTCTTGTCGGAAACATCCCAATTCGGGGATGCCTGCAGCAAGAAAACCGAATAATGAACATTCACATCTTCTGGGCAGCTTCCCACCTTTACAATGTCAGTAACAAGTACAGAGTCTGCTGCAACAGAAGTCAATCCATGGCCTTTCTCCCCCACATCCTTAACCACCACCATATAGAAGGAATGTTTGCCAGTTTTGTACTGATGGGAACTCACCGCCACGGAATCGCCCCAGAAGGGATTCTTCACCATTTCCGGGAAAAATACCCCCACCAGGGAATCTGGCAACGGATACATGCCTTCTTCCTTGTAAGAAGCTGCCCTTGGATCTTCAGGGAATCCGTTATAGGCAAGTCCTTCTTTGTAGCCTAAATCCGGATCGTAGAGGTGAAGAATTCCATCAACAACCGCCTCGTACACTGCAAACTGTTCAAGGTATTTCCTGGGAGTCAATGTCAACGAATCAGCCCACTCGTCATAGGCGCTGGCCTTGGTTGAATCAATCTGGCGATCCTCACGCCACTCGTCCAAATTCATTTCCTCACCGTTCTGATACCAGCACTGCTCTCGCCAAGAAGAATTTCCATTTTCATCGATAAATGACCCTCCCGCACAACTACCTGGAGCATGGTCAGGATCATCCTTAGAACTATACATTGTAGAATCTGCCATACAGAAATCAATCAATTCCTGTTCATAAATGTCAATATAGGACTGCATGCTCTTTCCTTCGGGCAAGAAGAAAGCACAAGAAACCAGCGGACGCTCCTCTCGGCAACCATCGCCAAAATCCTTGAACAGGCCATTTTCCTTAGCACAATCATCCTTGAAATTCTGAAGGAATTCAGTGCAACTGTAGTCTAAGCCCCAAAAGCCTTTCTCTATCTTGGAGGTTCCTACGGCCTTAATGACAATGGTGTCGGAGCCAAGCACCGTATAACGCATCGATGTGACGCTACTAAGGTAGTCATAATGGAAAATATTGTCGTATCGAGCGTTAGTCTTGTATTCACGGCTAGAATACACAGCAGAGCCACTGGAATCACTCTGCACATAGCACTCGCGGAAGCCATCCTCACTCTTGTATCTGTATTCATGTCTGCCAGAACCCCAGCCACCATAAGGCGACACGATTTTATTGTACGCATCCACCGTTACAGTCCCCTCAGACGGTTGATCTTCTCCATAATCCCAGCTATCAGGAACGGCACCATACGAAGTATCCAACAGCACCGCAAGCCCGCCGTTCAGAATCGCGATTTGTTCATCAGTCAAATTCACCACAGGACGATTTGTAGTGAAATCTGTCTCGGAAGTATCTGGATTGGAAGGTTTAACAACAACGGTATCCGTTGCGTTAGTATCTGTCGCAATAGGACCTGCGTTAGGAAGATCCGTAGAGCCAGATACATCAACCACTCCAGACGAATTATCATCGGAGCAAGCCATCAGCGAAAACGCAAGACAGCCCGCGGTGAACACAACTGCAAAAGTTTGCGAAGCTTTAGAACCCATGCATTTCGCACCATTGGCAAGCTCTTTCAACAACATCTTCATGTATCCTCCTTTGTAACATCCTTAGTCAAAGGGAACAGTTGTAAATTCAAATGATATACCTGAGTATAGTCATCTTCTTCGGCGGCGATAGCCACCACCTTCCGACGAAAATTTTCCAGTTCACGCACAAGACGTCCATAAGTTTTAGGCGATACTCCCAAAGTAACTCCCGTCATATGGCGTTCAGAAACATCACGATCGTCAATAGCATCCGTCGCCAATTTTGACATCTGGCGGTGCATGGAGCGAAGCGCCAGCGGGATCGCCTCGGCAGAGCCCGTTACCGACTTTTCCGTCTGCACGTACGCCTCACCCTTTTTCTTGAGAAGTCCCACAGACACCATGAAATCAAGGGAGTGACGGACCTCGGCGGCACTGACCACCGGGTAGCATTTGCGGGCAAGTTCCAGAGGTTTCGCCCCCGGCATAATGGGAGCCAGTTCACGCATTACTGGATTCACCCAGGAGTCAAAATAATGGTAGGCGTCGGCATCGATGACCCGCATCCGATTTTCCTTGGCGATGTCCTGCATCCGCTGGAAGGCAGCCTTCTTTTTCGCCTCCGTCTTTGCATCCTCGAAATCCACCATGGCGGTAAAGTATTCCGCCTGGAAACCTTCCAAACCCATGGCGCGGGACACGCTCTCTACCCCCGCCTTGCTGAGGCGGCTCTTGCCTTCGCAAACCACCTTCATATAGTTAGGCGAAGAAAATCCTGCAATCTTCGAAAATTCACGCCAGGAAAAGGCGGAACAGCGCTTGCGTTCCTCGTAAAAGTCCTGCATGTACTTTCGATAGCTGTGATATTCTACGATTTCTTTCATACCTATAATTTAAGTTTTGCTTTCTATGCTCACAATAGATTTTATACTACAAAATCAATGAAATTAAAGAAAAATAAACAAATGTTTAAACAAATGTCAAAATTTTTAATTTTTATACTACAATCCGTAGCATATAGAAATCATCCCGAAGTTTTAAAAAACTCGGGATGATTTCGTTTCAAGATGACGTTGGCCGACTCGAAGGACTTAGCGGACGTTCATTCTGAAGGCAGAGCCGTTGGGCGTCTTCACCATGTAAATACCGGCGTCCATAACGCGGCTGCGAACCATGTCGCGAGCCTCGCGGGCGGATGTGGCATTCACATTGCCCATCAGGCGGCCTTGGGAATTGTAGATCCTGTAGGCGCCCACATTGGAAACATCCAGATTCAGGTTGTAGCCTCCGCGAATTCCGTCGGGCACATCCAATTCCGCTTCGGTGAGCGCAAACTGGATCCAATCCAGATTGCCGTAAGCGCCCGTCATCATGACGCGAAGAACATGTTCGCCCTTTGCCAATTTCTCGGTCTTGCCATTGATTTCGGTATAGGTGTCCCAGTCTTCGCCCTTGGGGATAGAGATGGTATCGCTTACAGCCTTGCCATCCAAGAACAACTGGAATCCAGCCACATCCAGACCGCTGGCCACGTTGGCGCGGAAGACGTATTCGCTTTCGAGAATCACGTTGACGGTGTATTCCATCCATTCGCCGGCTTCGGTATAGCCGATAGCATAGCCCTTGCAGTCTTCCGTAGCGGCAGAATCTGCACAACCGAGGCCAACTACGTCCACACCGTCTTCGCGGTAAGCGCCACCCTGGTTTGCAGCATCCTTATCGCTGTAAGAAACTGCCTGACCGCCTTCGTCGTAGTCTTCAAACTGCAGGCGACCGGGAATGCTATGAACCACATCGTTGAAAGGAGCCTGAGGAACAATGTTGGAGAAATCCGCCACAGGAATGTCCTTGATGTTACGGATGTACTGGAAATCCTTTTCGATGCCAGCATTGTTTACCACATCGGCGTTGTAGTAATCGTTGGTCTGCTGAAGAGTATTTTGTCCAGCCTGGTTCTGGCCCACACCACTCGGAGAATTCTTGAACACGTTTTCCTTCACGGTAAAGCCGCTGGAGCCTTCGTCCAGATAGATGGGCACATTCCAGTAGTCTGCCCACTTAGAAGTTCCATTGTCGTGAATGTAGTTATGCTGGATTTCGCTGCCGGTACCCTGGTTAGACAAGGTGTAGATCGGACCGGAGTCACACAGCAAGCGGGCAATATGGTGGATGTTATTCCAGTTAATGTGGTTGTTGGTCATGGCGGTTTCCTTCTTGGTCCAGCCAAAGCCAACGGAAATTCCGGAGTAGTAAGTGTAGGAAACTTCGTTATGTTCAATGACAACGTAACGGGGATAGCCAGCGCCAATACCTACTGCCCCCTGATGCTCGTTGGTCACATTAGTCACAAGATTGTTCTTGATGGTATCGCGGGTGCTGATTTCGTCCTTGTCGGAAGGGTTGTAACCTTCGTGAATTTCGCTGAGGGAGTCGGGCGCAAACTTGCCAAGCATAATGCCTGCGGCACCCACTTCAAAGAAGGCGTTGCCCTGAATCAAGTCATCGTTTGTTCCGCTAACAAAATCAAGGCCGGTAGCTGCAATCTGGGAGAAGACGCAACCCTGCACCAAGAAATGATGGGCGTTTTCTACACGGAAGGCAGCATCGGGGCGCCACAGTAAAAACTTATTACTGTTCAGCTTTTCCCAGTTACCGCGACCCGGATCCGGCAAGACATCCACGTTAAAGTTGGCTGCCTGCAAATCCAAGAAGCCTTCTTCGCTGGGGCGGGTATAGTTGGAGTGGGCAAAGGTCAAGCCTTCGAAAGCCATGTAGCCCACCTTGGTCTTGGTATCCTTACCTAGGACATTAAACAGCGTGTTTACGCGGGGAGCCACCACATTGGCAGTCTGCACATTTTCGCCCTTGCGAGCCTTGTAGTAAAGTACATGTTCCTTTTCGTCCAGGTACCATTCCCCTTCCGCATCAATAAGGTCGTAGGAATTTTCCAGATAGAAGACCTGCTGCTTGGGCGGATTGCTCATGAAGGCGGTGCCCAGCATAGGATATGCTCGATGGAACAGCTTGGTACGTTCGGGATCCTTGGGAATCAGCTTTGCAGTACCGCCGTTCACCTGGGCCTTTTCAAGACGCAGGATATTTTCGGACCAGGCGATCATCAAGTGGATTTCAACATCCTCGATGTTCTTGATATTCTTGATGTAATCCGCATTCACATCGAAGGCGCGACCCGTAGAGTCCACCTTGGTAAGGCGCACAAAATCATGGTCAAAACCGCCGACGCCCTTGTCGTTTGCCGCAATCACGTTGGGGAAACAGGCGCGAACAGCCTTCTGGTTGTTCACATAAAGCTGACGGAAACGGCCCTCAACACCTTCGGCCTTCCAGATGTTATTGGCCTCGTCGTGAAGGGTCCAGCCCGTAATGGGCATACCGCCAGTAATCAGGGGCTTTTCGCCTTCGGCAGCCTTATAGCGGACGTAATGACCATTCTGGCCACCATCGCGTTCATCAAAATTAATGGTATTGGTTACCTGGTAGGTGCCTTCGCGAAGAATCACCTCGATGTCGCCGGTCATGGAACCGTTAATGGCGCGCACAGCCTTCTGGGCTGCACCAATGGTCTTAAAGGGAGCATCCTTGGTACCCTTGGCAGCATCGCTTCCATCGGGAGCCACATAAAATGTCGCCTGAGTTGCTGCCACAGACATCTGAGCCGCAACCAAAGCTGAAGCAAATACCAAACCTTTTTTCATATTTTCCTCGTTATCACCAGTTTATCAAACACCATCCTAAAATTATTTTCAAACGTTTCCCGAACAAAGACCATAAAAAAAGTTCCCGTTGACAACTTGTCCACGGGAACCGTTCGGTTTGTTTGAAAAAAGAGCTACTTAGAGAGATTTAGGCGAATTACAGAGCCAGACTTGAGTGACTTGGCAATGTAAAGACCATCCTTCTTTACCAGGTTGCGAGCTTCATGGTGCAAGCTTTGGAAATCCCTTGCGGAAACCTTACCAAGGAAGGAACCGTTCAATCCAAAGACCGCATAGGCTTCATTGGAGCCCATCAGGCCAAGACCATTCATACGATCCACGAACTGTCCGATAGCAGTCGAGTTGGTATCGCTAACTTCACTCGAGTCGGTTGTTTCGGGAATTTCCGGAACTTCAGGAACAGGTTCTGCAAAATTGACCCAGTCGATGTTCACGTAGGGGCCGTCAATCTGAAGCTTCAGCACATGCTTACCAGCGTTGAGCTTGGCGCTGCCAACTTTCACGACCTTATAGGTTTTCCAATCTTCACCTGTGGCAGGAATGGTATATTCACCAGTCAATTCCTCGTCATCCAGGAACAGCTTGAAGCCCTTGGTATCAGAGGCGGCTGCCACATTTGCGGTAATTTCGTATTCGCCTTCGGTAACTACATCTACAGAGTACTTGAGCCATTCATTGGCTTCGGTATAACCGATTACATAGTTATCGCCAGCCTTTTCGATATCCACGCCGTCTTCACGGTAGTCACCAGCTCTGTTTTCAGCATCGTTATCGAAGTAGGAGAATCCCTGACCAGCCACATCGTAGTTTTCTGCTTCTACCTTGCCGGGGAGTTCAATTACATCCTTGTAGGGCTTCAAAGGAACATTAACAGGAGTCAGATAAACGCGGTAGCCGTAGAACTTGCTTTCGATATTCACCGGAACGGTAAGAGTGGTTCCGTTCATGGTGTATTCCTTGGTAGAAAGGGTATCGGTCTTGGGGACTGCAGTATCCTTGTCCTTCCAGACAACACGTTCCACAATGGCCTTGACCTTGCCGCCCAAGAAGGCCGGGATCTTATCGAAGACCACATTGACATCGCCCAGGGTGTTTCCGCCAATCACGACGCTTGCGTAGTTCTGCTTGGCATCTACAGCGGCAAAGCCATCGACACCGGCGCTCTTGTCGTTAGGAGGGGTAACTTTGGCCATGTAGCCAGACATGTCACCATACCACTTATACAGATGCCAACCACCACCGCGCTGGTTCTGTGCGGTGAGCAAGCTACCCAGACGACCTGGAAGCGGTACGAACCACCAGGAAATCATAGCGCTTTCAACGCCGTGGCGTTCAAACTTTGCAATGAAGGGAACAGAAATACCCGGGCAGCCTTCATAGGAGTGTTCTCCATCGGAGTATTCGTTAATGCTGATGGCGCGGGGGGAAATTCCAAGTTTCTTTTCAAGGCTACGCAGATTTTCCAAGGCGCCGACGAAACCTTCAGAACCCCACTGATGCCAACTGATTACATCGGGCAGGCAGTTGTTCTGTACGCAGAACCTAAGGAAGTTTTCCATCCTGGTGGAGTTGTAGTAGGAATAGGAGGGGCCAATAATCTTTGCACCCGGATCCAACTGGCGGATCAAATCGTACGTGGGTTTCCACAGATCTCTTTCGAAGTTATCAGAGCCTTTCCATGTATCGTTGGGTTCGTTCCAGATTTCGTAACCATCAAAGTTCTGAACCGCAGAAGACTTCTTGTCGTTAATGACAGAGGTAACTTCCTTTTTCCAGCTATCCCAATTCTGGTACTTATAGGGCCAGCCCGGCAAAATGTCAGCAAGACGAATCTGGACCTTGGCTGTGGTATTCTTGAGACGGGGAGAAATCAAAAATGCACCGCCAATGGGCTGCTGACGGCCATTACCGCTACGTGCAGGAGCCAGGAACACATTGGGCTTGAGAGGAGCCACATCGGCATCCACGTTGCTGGGGAGGGTTTCTGTAAAGCCGTAGAGCGAACCGGATGCCACATGGGTTACCGGGCGAATGCTATCGCCAAGGCTTACGTTCAAAGTCGTTGCAGCAAATACGCTACTCGGCAGGGCTGCAACAGCTGCGATAGAGAGAAGCGACCTAACACTAATTTTTTCAAACATTCCCTTTGTCCTTTTTTATTTGACTCATGGACTGATGCACAACATCACATGTATAAAAGTACCTCACCTTTGTTGAAAAAACGCACCATTTTTGCAAATACTTTTGCAAAAATGACAAAAGGCCCTTTTACCTCATTTCGGGGTAAAAAGGCCTGTTTTTTGATAAAAAAGCGTGTTTTTGGGGGAGCGGCTTACTTTGCCTTACGAACAATCAGGTTTTTCACGCCAGGAATGCGAACCAGATACACACCCTGTCCCAAGGCGGCATTTCTGCTAATGCGATTTCCACGCATATCGAAATACTGGGCCCTGGACAAATCCGTAGGAACAATGGACAGCCCCTGATTGCGAATTGCGATAACTTCTTCACAACCTTCGTCAGAGGAATTCACGCAATCTTCACCGGGTTCAACATCCGGGTCGTCAGAGTCAACAGGATCCTTTACGATAGGTTCCGGATCAGTAGCATCCTTGCCTTCTACGAAGGTAAAGTAGTCTATGTCGAACCAGTCGGCTGTGGCTGTTACACGGACAACATGCTCGCCTGCGGTAAGGCTTACATTCGCGCTGACCTTGGCGTAGTCATCAAAGTTCTGCTCATCGCCTTCTGCCTTGTCGGCCTTGGGAACCTCGATATTTTCCACAACAACCTTTCCATCAACAGACACGCTAAAGCTGGAGCCCCCGTCGGAAGCAACTGCAGCAAACATGGTGTAATCGCCAGCCTTGGCAGCATTGACAGTGTATTCCAGCCATTCGCCATTCTGGATATAGCCTACAACAACACGGTCGCCAGACTTCTTATACAAATCAACGCCTGTATCCTTGCGGTAGTCGGAGTCACCATGATTATCCTTGTCCTTGTCGTAATAGGAATCGTTATCCTTTCCTACGCCCGGGACGTCGAAATCCTCGGCCTGGATCTTGCCAGGAACCGCCCAGGCCTTGCCGCCAAAGGGTTCCTGAGGAACAGGCTTCACTTCCACGGTATCGGTCCAGGAATACTGCATACGATCTACACCGGACTGGTTCACAATACTCAAGGTGGTGTTAGCACCGGAACCGGAGCGTTTTGTCATGCTGTACCAGTCTTCGTCACGGAGGCCAACCCAGTAGAAGCTACCCATCTTCCATTGACGCAGCTGTTCGGACATACCGCGAATGTAGGCCATGAAGTAGTTGGTGGGATTGGGATCGTTGTAATCCATGATTTCGTAATGAACGCCAGCCTTGTCGCCGGGGCCCATGGCGCCGCCCCATTCGGTTGCCACGGTGCGGTCGGCGTACTTACCTACCTTGCCCTTGAAACTGTTCATCCAGCCCTGTTCGGTGGTAATGCTCATGTTCCAGAAGGTGTATTCGTGCACTGCGAAAAGGCAGCCGTCAAAGCGGGAATCATCGGCAATTTCGGGCACATTCCATGCGAGGCCAGTACCATCCAGCAAAACGTGGTCACGAGGTACATCCGGATAGCGCTTCAGCCAATCCGCGTACAGATTGCGGAGCTGATCCTTGGTATACATGTGGGGTTCGTTGAAAATTTCAAAATAGGCATCGGGATTGGAGCCATATTCCTTAACGACGGTATCCCACATTTTCCACCAGTCGTCCATGTTCTTTGGGCCAGCAGGCTGTGCAGGGCCCCAATAACCGATAAGCATACGGCCATGGGCCAAGATGCCATCGATAATGCCCTTGTAGGACCCCCAAGCCTTCAAGGCCGTAGGTTCGTTAATAGGAATACGCAAACTGTTGATGCCCAGTTTTTCAACAAACTGGCTCATGACGCGGTCGGACAGTGCGTAAGCATCCTGATAGTTCTCAGTTCCGCTCATACCGGAAAGCTTCAGCACATCAGACACGAAGTTGTCGCGCTTATCGGCCCAGTTTGTACCACGGAATTGATTTGTAACCGCAAATGAATTGACAGCAGATGCTGCAACGAACGAAGCCACCAAAGAAGCCGTGGCCAAAACCTTTTTCAAACCCATATTTTCCTCTCAAATAGAAACGCCAACAAGGCATTTTCCCATAGTAAGCAACCCACCACGGTCACTCACCAATAAAAAAATATTGTTTTCACGACAAAAAAATACTTGCTTTCAAAAAGTTCTTTTGTCATTTTATCAACATACACTTAGTACACTTTGAATATTTTGAGATTCATTTTCAAAGCAATTCCTTGACAAAAAAATCCCGGACTTCTCCGGGATCTTTGAAACAGTTCGTTTATGAATTCTTGCGATTTACTACTTCACCTGAACTCGCATGATCTTAGAGCCATTAGCTCCGCGAACCATGTAAACGCCCTTGGCATAGCCGGCGGCCTTCAGAGAAGCGGAAACTTCATTTGCAGAAGATGCTCCGAGAGTTACGCGGCCAAGATGTTTACCTGTTGCAGCAAACACGTTGAATTCACGAACTGTTGCAGCACTGAAACCAACATTGCTGACATGGATGGCGGTACCGTCGCCAGAGTCGTCCGCTCCATTAGCAGGATCATTGGAATCATCAGGATTTTCTTCCTTGCCTTCGATGGGAGCGTCGTCCTTCGCATTTTCGCCAGCCACAAAGTTGATATAGTCGATATCCATCCAGTCGCCAGTGACCGTAAAGCGAAGGATATGTTCACCCTTGGTCAGGTTCACGTTGGCTTTCACCTTATTGTAGTCATCGTAGTTTTCTTCACCTTCGGCAGCCTTGGGAACAAGGATTTCTTCAGTGATATCCTTTCCGTCCATGGACAGCTTGAAGCTGGAAGTGGAACCTGCGGCAGCAACTGCGGCATACATGGTGTAAGTGCCAGTTTCAGCGACATTCACGGTGTATTCCAGCCATTCGCCGGCCTGGTTGTAGCCCACAATCACGCCAGTTGCCTTCTTGTAGAGGTCCACACCGGTACCCGGGCGAAGATCGCTATCGCCGTGGTTTTCGGAATCCATTTCGTTGAAGGAAGCGTTACCTGCGCCAGTACCCGGAATGTCGAAGTTTTCCATTTCGATCTTGCCAGGAATGACTGCTGCCTTACCGCCAAAGGGTTCACGAGGAACGGGCTTTACAACAAGACGGAGATATACGGTGCCGTGTGCCGGGATTTCCGCAGAAACACTGGACTTTAGGCCCAGATCCTTCTTCTGCCAGACATCGCGGACTTCCACTTCGCCTTCTACGCCAATATCCTTAAAGTTGACTTCGATAGTCTGGGTAGAAGTATTGTCATTCAGGAGGGCTACAGCGAGGTCACCATTGCGCAAGGGTTTGGTCCAAACCTGCTTGCCGTTCACATTGGAAATTCGATGGCCCTGAACGCCCAGGGAGTCCTGGTTAATGGCAATCATATCCTTGTTCAGGTAAAGGTCCTTAACCTGATCACTCATCTTGCGGACATCGGAACTGATCATGATGGGAGCCGCCATAATGGACCACATGGTCATCTGGGACTTCTGTTCTTCGTAAGTCAGGTTTCTGTTATCCACTTCCAGCATGTCCGGGTCATTCCAGTTACCCGGCTTTGCAATCTTCCAGTACTTGTCATTGGCATCGATAATTTCGTAAACGCCGCGGTACCAGGAGGTAGATCTCCATTCGGGGCCAATATCGAAAGTGGTACGCCACAGATGGGCGATTTTCGGCATCCAGTCCTTATATTCCCAGGCGCAAATGCTGAACACGATGTCGCGGCCGGAATTGCGGAGAGCCTTACTCATGCGGGTGTAATCCGCTTCCTGGTTGGAGCCGGGAGCCGGGTCGCAGTTATCGTACTTCAAGTAGTCAACGCCCCATTCGGCAAACTTCTTGGCATCCTGTTCTTCGTGCATGTAGGAGCCGTTTTCACTGTCCCAGTTGCTGTTGTAATGATGGCAGGTACGTTTACCGCGGTCGCCATACACACCAAACTTCAGACCCTTCTTATGAATGTAATCGGCCAGAGCCTTCATACCGCTGGGAAAAGTCTTGGGATGGTTCTGAAGGTCACCATTGGCGTCGCGTTTGGTATCCATCCAGTTGTCATCCAAGTTCAGATAGATGTAGCCAGCATCGCGAAGGCCGGAAGAAACCATGGCGTCGGCAACTTCCTTGATCTGGTTTTCATTAATGTTTTCGTGGAACACGTTCCAGCTGTTCCAACCCAGAGGGGGCGTAAGCACCAAGCTATCGGGATGCGCGTTTACAGAGGCCGCAATGGCCAAAGTTGCCATAGCTGCAACACCTAAAGACTTTTTCAAACCGAACATTTTGTACACTCCTTAATAATTATTTCAATTATAAAGTTACCTGTTAAAACGCAAAAAAGGCATGGCAGAGCCACACCTTTTATGGACATTTTGTCAAAGGATTACTTCTTGACCTGAATCATTTTCATGGCACTGCCGGTACGAATCATGTATATACCAGCCTTTTCAGGAATCTTCGTTCCCAAGAATGCGCCAGACAGGCTGTAAACCTTAAAACTTCTGGATGTAGCTCCGTCTAAGGCGATTCGTGAATGAATTGTAGCAGGAGAGCCCTCGCACTTTTCACCTTCGTCGCACTTATCGGAATCGCCAGTCTGATTGCCCGGATTTTCCGGATCAACTGGATCGACTGCAGGAGTCTCGATAGGTTCCGGGTCGGCCTCGCCCTTTGCTACAAAGGTCATGTAGTCGATGTCAAACCAGGCGCCAGTGACGGTAAGACGCAGGATATGCTGACCCTTGGAAAGCTTCACGTCAAAGCTGACCTTGTTGTAATCATCATAGTTGTCCTCGCCTGCGGCAGCCGCGGGAACGGCAACCTTCTCGGAAATTTCCTTGCCGTCCATGGACAGCTGGAAACTGGAAGTAGAACCTGCGGCGGCAACAGCGGCGTAAACCGTGTATTCGCCGTCGGCCTTCACATCAACCGTATATTCGTACCAGTTGCCTTCGCCGTTATACCCGATGACATTGCCGGTGGCCTTCTTGTAGATGCTTACCGGGGTATCCTTACGGTAGTCAGAATCGCCCTTGTTTTCGGAAGTGGCAACGCTGAAGGACTGATTGGTAGTACCATCTGCATTGCGGCCAACGCCCGGAATATCGAAATCTTCGGCTTCCACCTTACCCGGGATAGCGATAGCTGTACCCTTGAATGGCTTCTGGGGTTCTGGTTCTACTGCATCTACGGAGCCGTCCAGAGTGTAATTCTTGATAAAGTTCCAGATGGACTTGCTGGTATGAACCACAGCCTCGTCGTTGGAATGCCAATGGCCCTTGCCGCCCAAGGTTACAAGCTTGACGCTAACGCCATCATCGCAGGGGCCCCACATTTCAGACTTGGAATTTGCAGGGAACGTCTGGGTTTCAGAGGGATTTGCAGGGCAGTTAAACTGATTCTTGTAGGCATTGATGTGGGTCATCACGTTGTTGTAGGTAACCACATCGTCGCTGGTGCCGTGATGGTGAATAATAGGCACAGGGCGCTGAGCCTTGCCCGGGCCGCCCATCATGTAACCGGAAACAGGAGCGAAGGCAGCAATCTTGTCGGCAATCTTACCCATGGCGTAATAGGTGAACATGCCGCCCATGCTAAAGCCGGACAGGTATACGCGGGAAAGGTCAATCTGGTAACGCTTGGACATTTCGTCGATAATGTCCTTCATCAGGTTGATATCCTTGTCACCGCCAAGATCCCAGCCCTTGTTGATGCCGTTGGGGTAAACCACCACAAAGCGGGCGGTATCGGCAATATCTTCCCAGCGGGCCTGATTGCTCTGGTAGGCAGCATCCTGATTCATGCCATGGCAGGAAATCAAAAGCGGCTTGTTCTTCTCAATGTTTGCAGGCGCATAAACATAAATGGAGCGACCGTTCAAAGTTTCGGCCTTTGCATTACCTGCAAAAGATTCTGTCGCACCAACCAGTGCCAACACGGCGGAAAAGAGAAGTTCCTTTTTCATCTAATACCCATACACCCCTTTTTGACACCATTATCAAATAACAGGGGCCACCATTCTATAAATTAAATGAAATTTCAGGGTGTAGCGCCAAAACAGAACTAGCTTTTGTGGACAGTTTGTCCATAATGAAAACAAGCCAAACAATAAAAAAGAAGCCCCAGGAACAAGCCTGGGACTCCACGAGGTAATAAAAACCGCTAAATTCGGCTAATTTCGGCTATTTTGTAATAGACACACGATGAATCAGGCCGTTCTTGGTAGACTTGACCAGATAAATACCCTGCTGCTTGACCAAGTTGCGAGTCTGTGTTCTAATTTGCTGAATATTGGCAGCTTCGATGCTACCCATGAACGTTCCAGTCAAGCTGAATACATTGTAATTCTGGCCCTGGGAAACACTATACTGGATCTTGGAAGCAATCACGGTATGGTCACCACTGCCTTCGTCATCGCCTTCACCTTCTTCGGGATCTTCCGGTTCTACGATGGGTTCCGGGTCAGTAGCATCCTTACCCTTCACGAAGGTGATGTAGTCAATATCAAGCCAGGAACCAACTACGGTAAAGCGCAGCACATGTTCGCCAGCGGGCAAAGTGACATTGGCAGAAACCTTGTTGTAGTCATCGTAGTTTTCTTCGCCAGCCTTAGCAGCAGGAACCGCGATGGTTTCGGTAATGTCCTTGCCATCCAGGGAGAACTTGAAGCTAGAGGTAGAACCTGCGGCGGCAACAGCGGCAAACAGGGTGTAGTCGCCAGCTTCCTTTACGTTCACGGTGTATTCCAGCCATTCGCCTTCTGCGTTGTAGCCAACGATAACGCGATCGTTGGACTTCTTGTACAGATCAACGCCGGTATTGCTACGATAGTCGGAGTCGCCATGATTTTCGGAATCGGTATCATAGTAGGAGGCGCCATCCTTGCCCTTGCCCGGATCATCGAAATCTTCCATCTGGATCTTTCCCGGAATTGCCCACGGGGTCTGAGTAGCGTTATGAGCGGTCTGGGGAACAGGTTCAATTGCGCCATCCAGGTAGATTTCGTCGTTGACATCGTCGCCAACCTTGAACCAGTCAAATGCGGCGGTACCACCGGCAGTCTTCTTGGCATAGTTAAACAGGCCAAAACGGTAACCCACGAACATGCCCAAGGTATAGGGCAACTTCAGTTCCTTGCCATACTTGGTCCAGCTCTTTCCATCAGTGCTGTAGTAGAAGTTTGCGCGGTCCCTAGTGAAGTCGAAGTCTATGCGGAGGTAAACTTCGTCGCCATTGATAGGAGTGCCGGAAATCTTGAATTCACGTTCGTAGTAAACCACTTCAAAGCTGTTGCCGTTCTTTTCCAGAGCAACAAAGCCCAGGGAGTCTGCAAGTGCAACAAGACCGGCAACATCGCCATCCTTCATGTCCTTGCCGCTCACCAGAGTACGGCCAGAGCACTTGGGGCCATAGGTACGCTGGGTCAAGGTGTTCTTTGCATTATAAAGCTTGCCATCGACGCGGCCAGTGGTAATCTTCAGCTTGCCGTCGGAAAGAGCCCACTTGCTGTTATCGGGATTGTGGTTCCACTGCCATTCCAGCGGAAGCTCCGGACCGTCGAATTCATCGGAGGTAACCATGCCATAGCCAGGATCAACAGCGTTCGGCAAATTGATGGTAGAAGGAGCCTTGCCGCCAACAACAGTGGGCCAGCCATCCTTCCATTCCACTTCCATCAAATAGGGAATACGACCGATGCCACCGCTATCGCGGAACAGGTAGCCATACCACTTGCCACCTTCGGTCTGGAAGATACTACCCTGAGCAACACCGTTGTTCTGCAGGAAAACCTTGCCGGAATAACCACTCTTAAGGCTCTTGGAACGGAATACCAATTCTGTACGGCAAGGGCCATACCAGCTAATGCCAAACAGGTAGTATTCGCCATTGACTTTTTCCATGTGGGCACCTTCAAGAGCCACAATGTAGCTGCTAGTGCCAGAAGTCTGATTACGCAGGGCTTCGCTCACCAATACGGTAGATCCGCCATCGGGGCCGGAAAGGTCGGATTTCAGCTTTACGATACTGAGCTGGCCACCGCCGTAAACAACGTAGGCACTGCCATCATCGTCAATAAAGAAGCTGGGGTCGTGATAGAAAGGCAAAAGCTTTTCGGTAAAGGGACCGTTTTCGATATCGTCGGTAATATAAAGATGAGTTTTGTTGGTGGTATAGGACGGAGTCAAGATATACCACTTGCCCTTATGATAACGGATAGCGGATGCCCAGGAGCCCTTACCGTAGGCATTCTTGCCGCCGTTCAGGTTCATGTTGTCGCTATTGGTCAAGGTCTGGTAAGCATAATTGACGGTACGCCAATTTGCCAAGTCGGTAGACTTCATGATAGGCACACCAGGAGCATAGTGCATGGTGGTACTTACCATGTAATAGTTGTCGCCCTCGCCCTTGGCAATGCAAAGGTCCGGAACATCGGAATAAATCCACGGATTGGAAACGGATGCGGCAACAGCAGAACCTGCCAAGGCAGAGCCAATCAAGGCTGCGGCGCCCAAAATCTTCTTAAAACATCCCATAGGAGAACTCCTTTTCGAAGGGTACACCGACCCTTACCATTCTACACTCATAAAAATATCCATAAAAGAGGTGTTTCTACCTGCTTTTATTCCATCTTCTATGGATTTTTTATCAACGGGCAACTCGAACAAAACCCCGTCTTTAAGCAAAAAAATCCCGATCAAAAGACCGGGATTCTTGAAAGTTTCCTCAAACGGACTTATTTAGCCGTACAGAAAGCCCAAAATAACTGCCACCGCAAAAAAGAGGCCGAATTGCTTCAAAATGAACATTTCCTGCTTTTTCATTACTTCTCCTTACGGACAATAAAGGACTTTACACCGGGAACACGAACCAGGTAGACACCCAGCTTCTGGGCATCGGACTTGCCTACACGATTACCCCGCATATCAAAGTACTGGGCCTTAGACATATCCTCTACACGGTTAGCCAAAACGCCGGCACGAATGCCAATTGGTTCAAAGCATTCAGAGCCTTCGCATACAACAGGCAACGTATCCTTCACTGTGGTATCAGACGGAACGGGATTTTCCGGGTCCGGCTCCACAACTTCGGCTTCAGCCTTCTTGAATTCCACATAGTCAATATTTACCCAGTCCGACTCAATCTGGATCTTGAGATCATAATCGCCGGCCTTCAAGGTAACCTTACCACCGCTAATGCTCGTATAGGTATCATAGTCGTCGGCAGCATTCTGCTTAGAAACCATGGTTTCACCAATCTTGTCATCACCCAGGTAGACTGCGATAGCACCGGTACCGTTCGTGCCAGAAAGAAGCGCGCTCATTTCGTATTCGCCGTCTTCTTCCACATGAACGGAGTACTTCATCCATTCACCCTTCTGGCAGTAACCTACAGCCATGCCCATGCCGGCCTTGTAAATATCGACGCCGTCACCGCGGTATTCATCGCCCTGGTTCTTGCTATCCATATCGGAATAGGCAACGCCGGAACCGCCCTTGTTGTAGTCTTCGGCCTGAATCTTGCCAGGAATCTTGAACACGTCGCCATAGGGGCCATATTCCTCGGGCTTTTCGCTACCTGCAGAACCGCCGCCGTAAAGAGGTACACTTACCGAGGGTGCGCTGGGATCCACCGTCTTGTCGATAAGCTTCAGCATTTCGGCAGCGTAACGCTTACCCATTTCTACATAGCCATCGTGGTCAAAGTGCAAACGGTCGCTCTGCATGCCCGTTCCCTGGGACTTGGCAACGCCAAACTTTGCAAAGTACTTGGAAAGACCGTTTACGCGGGTGCTCATGCCGTGGCAGGCGCCATTGTACACCATTTCACCAGCGACGAAGGGCAATTCTTCCTTAATGCCCAGGTCGTTACGCATGTCGTTATAAGTCTTTTGGACAATCTGTTCCCAGTTACCCATGCCGCCATCGGTTTCGCCCTGATGGAAAATGAATCCCTTGATGACACCCACTTCCTGAGCCTTCTTGGCCAGGTTGATAATAGCAGCATAATCATTGCCCTGGGAGTCATAATCTTTTGCCCAATTGGCAAGCCAACTTTCGGAGGAGTTCACATAGCTCTGCCACTGGGCCTTGTCAAACAGCTTGATGGAGGCGCCACCAACAGCCACAGGAATAATACCGATGGTCACGTTGGGCATTTCCTTGGCCATGGTCTTTCCGAAATAGTCTGCCACAGAAAGGCCTTCCTGGCAATGGAACATAGGAGGCACGGCCTTGGACCACTGACCCTTGGCAAGCTTGATGTTGGTACCGCCCTTACGGGAATTACAGTCAACACCGGAGATCATGACAAAGTTGTCAACAGGATCCTGATCGCCCGCCTGAATGGAGCCAGCGCCAGCCATGTTGCTCTGGCCGTAGGCGATATAAATGTGGAAATTGGGATTAGGCGCCGCACTAGCCTGGCTTGCAAGCATCAGCGCAGCACCTGCCACTAAACCTTTAATTGAAACCTTCATAAACACACCCTTTCTTTTTTTACTTATTGTTTCGTACAATAAATGTCTTTACGCCCGGAATACGGACAAGGTAAATACCCTGATTCCTTGCAGCAGCCTTTCCTATGCGATTTCCGTTCATGTCAAAGTACTGAGCCTTGGACATATCCAGCGGACCATTTACCATGAGTTTCTGGCCAATGGCATCCGGGCAATCAGCTTCGTCACAAGGAATGCGGTTAAACACTGAATCTATTATTATCACAGGATCCTTGGGATTTTCCGGATCCACGCTGGTCTGTCCAGAAACCTTCTTGAACTCCACGTAGTCAATGTCAATCCAAGAATTGGTGATTTCAAGCTTCAGCTCATGTTCGCCAGCCTTGAGGGTTGCCTTGCCACCACTTACGGTGGTAAATTCGCCAAAGCCCTTACCTTCGTTAACGAGGTCCTCGCCAATCTTCTTATCGTCGATGTAAAGAGCAAAACTGCCGGTGCCATTGTCGCCCGCCACCAGAGCGGAGATTTCGTAGTCACCATCTTCAGCGACCTTCACGGAATACTTCATCCAGTCGCCCTTCTCGCAGTAGCCCACAACCATACCCATATTGGGCTGGTAAATGTCTACGTCATCCTTACGGAGGATTCCGCCTTCGTTACCCTTGTTGTTATCGTGATAGGCAACCTCGGCACCACCCTTGTTGTAGTTTTCAGCCTGGACCTTGCCCGGAATTTCAATGACATCTACATAGGGGCCGTATTCTTCAGGAGGTTCGTCGGGAACAACGGAATTTTCCGGATTTACCAAATCTACAGGAGGAGCGTTGGGGTCGATGGTCTTGTCAATAAGCTTCAGCATTTCGGAAGCATAGCGCTTGCCCAGCTCAATAACGCCTTCGCGGCCAAAGTGATAAGGATCCTTGCCATTGCCCTTCAGGCCCTGAGAAGAAGCCAGGCCGAACTTCTTGAAGTTGTTCTTGAGCATGGCGATGCCCGGATTCTTGCTGGAGCAGCAGGCGCCAGATTCCTGGAGCATTTCGCCTGCCACAAAGGGAACATCGTTTTCGTTCAGGCCGAGAGCGTCAATCACGTCCTTGTAGGTCTTGTAAACGGTTCTACGCCAGTTGTCGTCAACGCCGTCAGATTCGCCCTGATGGAAAATGAAGCCCTTGATGACGCCCACCTGCTGGGCCTTCTTGGCAAGTTCCAGGATACGTCCCGGAGGATTGTTGTCGTAATCCTTGGGCCAGCCCCAGGACATGATGTCCTTACCGTCGCCCTTGAAGTAGGATTCATACTGGTCCTTGTCGAAGGCGCGGATACTTACGGCACCGATGGCAACGGGAATAATACCCACGGTGACACCCGGAAGAGAATCTACCATAGCGCGGCCAAAGTAGTCCGCCGGAGAAAGCTGTTCGAAGGCGTGGAACATGGGGGGAATTGCCGGATACCACTCGCCCATCTTGATGGACTGATTGGTCTGGCCTTTACGGCTGCTAGCGTTTGCCGTATGGGAGGCTAGCATCAAAAAATTCTTTGGATTGGTCGCCTGATCTACGGAAGGCACAATTTCGCCGTTACCCGCCATATTGGACTGGCCGTAGGCGATATAAATATGGAAATTGGGATTGGGAGCAGCGACAGCCAACGAAGCAAGAGATAAAACTGTGCCCAACGCGAAAATAGAACGGGCAAGCCTGCTAGAAAAACCCATAAACAACTCCTTATAGTTTTACAAACCTAAAACTATCCCCTACAGGAGTAAAAATACATCATAAAGAGCCAAATAGTATGGATAATATATCAATAGGTTTTTACGCAATCTCTCTTTAAAAATGCCCCTATCAGCAAAAAAACGGCATTTTTCATAAAAAAAAGCCCCTGCCGAAGCAGGGACCTTCTTTGGATATTGGTGTTTATGAAAACTTTTACTTGTTCATCACGGAAATGCGCTGCATGGAGCCATTTTCGGACTTAACGAGGTAGACACCGCCGCGCTTAACCAAGGAAAGGGTCTTGCTCTTGATTTCGTCGCTGTTCTGAGCCATAGCCTTGATATTGCCGAGGAATTTGCCAGTCAGGCTATAGACTTCGAAACTTACCGGGGCGGAGCTCAACAGGAACTTGGCATTAACAATGCCGGTACTGTTGCCATCGTCAGTATTTCCTTCACCTTCGCCGCCTTCGGTATTACCCGGAGTTTCAGGATCGGTCTTTTCGTCTTCCTTGACAATGGGATCGGTGTCATCAGCGCCAGCACCAGCCACAAAGTTGATGTAGTCGATGTCCATCCAGTCACCGGTAACGGTAAAGCGCAGGATGTGCTGGCCCTTGGTCAACTTGACTTCGGCAGAAACCTTGTTATAGTCGTCGTAGTTTTCTTCGCCAGCGGTAGCGGCAGGAACAGCCAGTTCCTTGGTAATGTCTTCGCCATCCATGGACAGCTTGAAGCTGGAGGTGTTATTTGCAGAAGCTACTGCGGCAAACATGGTGTAGGTGCCGGTTTCCTTGACATCTACGGTGTATTCCAGCCATTCATCCTTCTGGTTGTAGCCAACAACTACGCGGTCACCACTCTTCTTGTACAGATCAACGCCGGTATCCTTACGGTAGTCGCTATCGCCGTGGTTTTCGGGATCGTTGTCGTAGTAAGAGTTGTTGCCCTTGCCGGCACCCGGAACGTCGAAGTCTTCCATCTGGATCTTGCCGGGGATTGCCCAAGCCTTACCGCCAAAGGGTTCCTGAGGAATAATAATCTGTTCGCCAACACCTACGAGAGTAACGATACAGTCCTTATTGGAGGAGCCGGATTCCATCTTCACGGTCACGGAGCCATTCACGACATCCAGTTCACCTTCGTACTTGGCATTCTTGGATTCGCTGGTGGTGTACATGTGGACGGTCTTGACATCGGCGCCCTTGATGTTAACGGTAACGGTCTTTGCATTACCGTAGTCGCGGTTCACGAGGACAACGATAGTGGAGTCGCCATCGGCACTCTTATAGGCAGATGCGAAAACGTTAGCTTCGGGCTTTGCAGTAGCTCCCACGCGGATTGCACCGGGGCGGATAAAGCGGGCAAACTGGGAAAGCACATAGCCACGCTTAGAAATCTTGCCGATTTCGTTGGAGTTGACCTGGAGCTTGTTACCAAAGTCCTTTTCCATGATCAGGCCGTAGCAACGACGGATGTACCACCAGGTGTACTGGCTGAAGTTACCCACAACCATGGCGCGATGGATTTCGTAACCCACGTCCATGGCGCGAACGGTATCCCTCTTGGCAGCGTTTGCCTGGTCGCCAGTCACCATCACATGGCGCCAGTAGTTACCACTGCCCTGGCTTTCGGTGTAGTGTTCGGTCATCCAGCGTTCCACTTTCTTCTGGTCAGCGAGAGAGTAGGCAAACCAGGAATCAGCAGTGTTAGCTTCACTAGCGTAGAAATGGGCACCAAGAATGTCCCAGTTCTTGAGAGCGTTGGCGTCGTTCAGAACGTTATCGTAAAGCTTCTTCTGGTAGGCAAAGGATTCGGTAGAAATTACCTTGGTGCCATGCTTGCGCATCTGGCCAGCATAGTTCTTGGTGAAGTTGTAAATTTCGTCTACAGACCAGCAAGCCCATTCAGAGCACCAGTCCGGTTCGTTACTGATAGAGAGAGCGTACAGAGGAACGCCCTGGCCCTTCATGTATTCAGCAAAGCTGTTCAAGTGGTCTACATAGCCCTGATAGTTGCTTGCGGCAATATGCTGGTTTCCGCCTGCATACTGGGAAGTCCAAGGAGTAGCATAGAGAATAAAGTCGTCGCCGGCGTACTTCTTGGCCCACTTTGCGGCCTGGACTTCCTTACCGAAGTCATTCTTGTTGCCGTTTACCGGAATACGGAGGGTGTTAAGGCCCAAGGTTCCGTCGCCAGTGCCGAAGGCGATCTTTGCATCGGCTTCAGAGAGGCCTGCGCCGCCCTGCCAGGTATTATGAACCATGCCGCCGAAACCGCGAATGACCTGATGTTCTTCACCAACGTCCACATTCACGGTAGAAGCCCCTGCGATAGCAGCAGCGCTGAGGCAAAGAGCGAAAAATTTTTTAGAGAGTTTCATAACCAAACATCCTTTTCTAATTGTTTCCCTAACACTAACCAGTCTAAATATATCCCTAAAAAACGCCCCAAAAACATGGCTGAACATATCCATTATGGACAATATGTCCATAAAAAACGCCCCGGGAAAAACCCGGGACGTTTCGGATGTGTGTTTATGGAGGTCTTTTGATATTTCAAGGAATCAAGGATATTCCCCATTCCTCTCTAATCTTTACATGTAAAAAAATACCATCTTAAATCACGATAGATTTACATGTAAAACAAATTCCCGTGGATAAAATATCCACAGGGTTGAATTTGCATACAAAAGATTAAAACAAAAAAAGCCCCGCCCTTCTGTTCGTTGGGCGAGGCGAGACTTTTAAAATGGGGATCAGGCTAAGGTCTTTCGAATTCCTTGACACCGAAGATTTCGATATCATCGACCCAGAGGTCGTAACCCTTACCACCACCGAAGATGCTGATGTTGGTCACATGATCCTTTACAGCTTCCCAGCCGATGTTTCCACCATTGGTGTCTGTTTCAGGATCCCTGAAGTCGGAAGGAACTACAACAATACGGTTCCATTCGCCATTGATAGACTTATGAGCCCAAGCCTTACCGGACTTGTACTCAGAAGTGCTGTCTACAAGCACATCGAAAGCAATGCTAACCCACTGGGTATCTGCATCTGCACTTCCTCGAATCCACAGTACGACAGAGTCCATAGTGCTGAAGTCCTGCATTTCAGAGAATGCGTGGCCAATCAAAGCCCAGTTATACAGGGAATCGTTGGTATACTCGAAGTGTGCAGCCAGGCCACTGCGGCCCATTCCGGCCTCGTCGGCAGAAAGCTTTCCAGTAGCATGCTTAGACAAGGCCGTATACCAACCATAGGTACTGTCTTCGAAATCTTCGAACATGGTGGGAGATACGTTGACCGTGTCACGAGGAGTGCCGATCACGACATCTTCAACGGCTTCGTCGGATGCAAGGGAAACAGTATGCTTACCAACCGGCATGTACTTGTCGTAATTCTGGATCTTACCCGTTTCATCAACATAAGGCTGAACAGAATATACAAAGGCCAGCACAGACAAATCGCCTTCCGGCACAGACGGGAACTCGAAGTTACCGAGAGTGTCAGTCTTGACAGTGTAATCCAAGCCAACGATACCAACACTCACCGTCTTTGCTGCAGCAGGCAGAACTACCTGACCCTTGACGGAGGCTGCCGGAGTCATAACCACTGTATCAGAGAATGCAGAATCATCCTCGGCAAGAGTAAAGTGAATTGCACCCTTCATGTCTTCGCCATTACGGGCTTCGATCACATAGCTTCCTGCCTTAAGGGAATCAATAATGACAAGACCACTATCGTTGGTCTTGGCATTAACAAAGCCCTTGGAGTAATCATCCTTATTAAAGCGAATACCAGAGCCAGCAACAAAATCATCAGGACGGACAATCACCTGCATGCGTGCAGCAGGCTTGCCGTTGGAATACTGGACAACGACAGCATTGTTTGCAACGGAGTTTTCTGTTTCCAACGTTGAACCTGCGGTATTGGTATTATCACCGCAAGCAACGATGGATGCTCCCGTAGCAGCCATCAGCAAAGCTAATCCATAATAACACACCGTCTGTTTCATTTCGACTCCCTTGCGTCGTCCTCCGTTTCCTTAGCCGTTGGAACCCCTCCCTTACGGGCCACCGGATAGAATGCCAAAGAAAGCTGCATTACACGGTCTGGGCTCTTAGCGCTATCGACGCGTTTTTGAACAAGACGTCTAAATTCCTTGAGCATATCGCCCAAATCATCAAAGCACGCCTGATCAACGGATAATGTAAGAGTAGAAATATTTCGTTCTTCGACAGGAACATTATCCAAAGAATCACTGGCCAAAGCAAGCACTTGTTTTTGGAATTTGCGTACAGCAACCTTTTTTTCGGGGCCAGAGGCAGTCAAATGAGCTTCGGAAAGAGCAAGTCTACCAGAAGCCATCTTCTTGACAAAACCAACCTCGAGCAAGGTATCGATTGCTTCCTGAGCCTGAGCCTCCGTAATCGGGGGGCAAATGTCATGAGCAATCTGCTTCAGATTCACGACGCCGCCGTTCAGTTCAAGATAGGCACGGACAGCAGGAATCCACCAGTTTTCCAAAAGCTTGAGCTCTGCAGCCTGAAGGCTATGGCGGTCCACATCACGAAGGGACAAAGCCTTTGCCATCATTTCTTCTTTTTTTGCCTTATCCTTAGTGACCGCAGCAGTATAGAGCAGGTCAAAGTACTCAGCCTCACGACCAGTGAGTGCCAAGATTTCCTTTGCAGAGGAAAGAGCATGAGCAGGCAGATGCTGCTTTTTCTGCAACACACGGTATAGATAGCTGGAGTCGAGCCCCAGCTTGTCACCCATCATACGGTAGCTGTAGAAAGGCATTTCAGCCTTCTTGCGATCGTAGTAAGACTTCAAAAAGTCGCGGTAATCCGCAATGTCAGAAAAAGTAACCATAATAGTCTTTCCAATTTTAACAACTATAATGTAGACTCTGGGTTAACAAAAAGAAACCTTTTTAGAAAATCATCATGGACGTTTTGTCCAAGCCCCCCGTGACAATGGTCACAACCGCGTTTTTCAGCGAAAAAGGCCAATTTTTCACAAACAAATTCATAAAAGATCGCTAGTTAAATTTCTTGTAAAAAATTTCATTATCCACATTTTAAGGGGAGTTAACCGTGTGAAAGCCTTGTAGATTTAATATATTAAACGCAAAAAATGCGTTATTAAATCATGCTATACATACACCAATACCCTGATTGGACCAGATTCCGCTACGACCACAAGCACGTCATAAACGCCCTCGGCGAAGTCCGCAAGGCACAAGGCAAGCTGATTGCCATGGCTCAGATTTGTAACGGCGCCGACATGGAGCAGCAAATACTTTTACAGGAAATGGTCGATAACGCAGCCATTGACGGCATCCAGCTTCATGCGGACGACCTAAAAAAGGCAATGGACAACATCCAAGCCACAGACAAGCCCATTTCTGCAGAAAGCCTGCTAAGCTGGCATGCATCAATCATGCAGACGGGAACCTCCCGTTTCCGCACACTGGATTCAGAACTGCGATGCAGCCTGGGCGAAAAGCAACTTTCTTTTTCAGGCCCCCACCATGAGACATTGTTTCAGCAGGTAACCAACTTTACCACCTGGGTAAGTATCGCAAATCTCGACGGGATCATCAAGGCGGCCATATCGCATTTCTGGCTCTTGACACTACGCCCGTTTGCAAGGGGCAACGGCCGCGTAACCCGCATGATTACTGCGATGGAACTATCCAAGTCCAGCGATGGAGCCCCCTACCTCTACCCCATCAACACACAAATCCTAGAAAAGAAGGACGAGTACTTCGACATTCTGAACAGAACCCAAAAAGGAAGTGGCGACATTACGGAATGGATCCTCTGGTTCTTGAATATCCTGCAACAATCCATTGAGAAAAGCCTGGCTAAGCTGACCGAACGCGCAGACAAGATCCGTTTCCAGCAACGGTTCGCAAATATAGCCCTCAGCATCAGGGAACAAACTATTGTAGACGCAGTTTCGACTGGCAAGTTGCCTCAGCAATTCTCGGCCAAGGACGTAGGAGCCCTGCTCAGTGCAAGTCACGACACCGCTCTTCGAGAAATCCAAAGCCTTATTGCAAAGGGTGTGTTCAAGGCCGCAGCCAAGGGCGGCAGAAGTCAAAGATATTGCCTGGCCGAATAACGGTCTGGTATTACTGGAGCATCCTCAGCGCATAATCCATCGCCAGGATAACCATTAAAAGCCCTAGCCCATTCTTCGGGCGATTCGCCCTGCTCAAGGGGAAGAACATGTTCGCCGCGAATAGCAGTGAAACCATAAGAACCGCAACGGCAATTTCAAGCGCCTGGGAGCCAGTCGCCACGCACAGAAGCCCTCTATAGGAACCCGTTACCAAAGCAGTTATAGAAAGAACCAAACCGTAAAAAGTAACTGCAGAAGCCAGCTTCTGATGGCGCATCCAGTATACAAAAAGTTTCTTGTAATCCCGTTCCTTCTTCAAGAAATACCTGATTACAATCAACAGTACAAAGGCAATGCAAGGCATGGCAAATACGGCAACCGGCAACACATCCTCGATAGTTGCAAAACCGCTCAGGCCGCAATTGATTCCTATAAGAAGAAGGCTCATAAAGACCCCTGGAACCAGCAACCCATAGAAGATGATAAAGTAAACCAGCCCCTTTATATCGGGCAGTTTCTTCTGGGGCTTAGGATCGGGGAAAACAGCGGTAATACGGTCCAGCACGCCAATGGAACGGAAGGTTTTTGCACCACTGTCGGTTTTCTTCTCTTTACGACGCTTAGACTTTTCCGCCTTGAGATTATCCAATTCCTCAATACGAGCTTCCACAATCTTGAGGCGTTCGGGCGTACGATCCTTGCGAACCACATCCAGGACTTCGTAAAGTTCCCCGTAGGGAAGCTTCTGAATCTGTTCCTTGTAGCCCTTCAGATACTCTTCGGTAAAGTCTTCGTTAAAAATCATAGTCAAAAGAATATAAAAACATCCCGCGCATGGCGAGATGTCTTTATAAAAAATTACGTATAAAAGTTTTTTACTTCTTGGTCAACTTCTGAAGCATCTTAGCCAAGTCCTCAAAACCCTTCTGGGCTTCGTCAGCGGCAATGCTTGCTCCAGCAATCACACCCTGCACAAATGTCTTGCACAAAAGGGTGTTGATATCAGTATCGTCGATTTCGTCCTGCTTGAAGAGGGTCTTGATATCAGCCTGGACAGCCTTGTAGTACTTGCCCTTGAGAGCTTCGTCTACAATGACGCCCATGGGACCGCCACCCACAACCTCGATGCCGGACTTTGCGGACTTTGCCGTTTTTGCGGCGGCCTTAGGAGCAGCCTTCTTTGCAACGGGCTTCTTAGCAGCAGCTTTCTTTGCGGCAGGCTTTGCAACCTTTGCGGGGGCCTTGGTTGCCTTAGCAGCAGTTTTCTTTACAGCCATGATAATCTCCTTGTGTTATTTTGTTCATTTTTAATATAAACAAAATTTGAAAATGAAGGCAAACAAAAAATCCCCGATTTCTCGGGGATTTATACGCTAGATCCTTCGACTCCGCACCTTCGGTGCTTCGCTCAGGATGACAAAAACGCCTTTGGCGTTTTTATCACTTCTGCAGGTTGAGGCTTGCGTTAGCAGCGCCGTAGAGGCTAATGCTGTAATCCTTGATGATGTACACCGGGATCTTGTTCAGGAGCGGGCGAATGTTCGGGTTGTAGTTCTTTTCGAAATACTGCATGAACAAATTATCGCGTTCCAGCCAGCGCAGGTCCTTCTGCACGGTACCGCCAGCCAGGTAGAAACCACCGAGGGGCAGGAACAAGGTGCAAGCGTCAGAAGCGAAACGGGCCAGCATCTTCACGAAGAGGCGCATCATTTCTGCAGCAACCGGATCGTTGTCGCTTGCGCGGGAAATGTACTTGGGGCGATCGTTAGGTTCGGTTTCTTCGATCTTCTGGAAGTATTCGTTGCTCGGAACGCCGCGGGTTTCCTTCCACCATTCATACATGTTACGCAGACCCATGCCAGATACCAGCGGTTCTACACCAGGAACGGTGCCCAGCTTCTTTGCCATGTAGTCATGGAATTCCTGGGAGTCCTTGTCGAAGGGTGCGAAAGTAGAGTGGCCGCCTTCGGAGGAAGCGGGAATGTACTTCTGACCGTCGAATGCCAGGAAGCCAACGCCCATGCCAGTACCCGGGCCAATCACAGCCTTGGTAGCAGCCTGGGGAGCCGGGGAAGAACCGTCGGTGTGGATCAGCTTGTGGATCTGTTCCGGATCGTCAACGTCCAGAGTGGGGATGCCGTAGCTGATGGCCATGAAGTCGTTAATCACGAGAGTGGGAATGCCGGTAGCTGCGGTGAGGGCATCGCCATCCACAGACCAGGGCAGGTTGGTCATGACGCACTTGTTGTTTGCCACAGGACCAGCGGCGCTAATGCAAATGTGGGTGGGCTTCAGTTCTGCGCGGGCTTCGGCAGCAATCTTCAAAGTTTCGCGGATGGGAGTGTCCAGACCGTCGATGTCCTTGGAGGGGCAGACAGTTTCCAAAATCAGGGTGAACTTGCCGTCCTTGTAGCCTACAAGACCCAGGTTGGTGTTGGTACCACCGATGTCGCCAGCCAGGACGAGACGGTCAAACTTTGCGTCGGGATTCTTCCATTTGATTTCCATAATAAAACTCCAGATTTAATAAAATCCACAGAAAAATAATTACGTCTCGTAATCTAGTATAAGATTGGATAATCCGTTTGTTTTTTTTGACAATATGGGGCTGTTTTTCGATATAACACATAGAAACATCCTCCATTTAATCGTATATTGCCACTATGCTTCACCTAAAGTTTGCATTGAATCTCGAGAATTTGGCCGACGAAATGATCGACGCCATTTCCGCCAGCTGGAAGAACCCCTTCGTGTGCCCTATCGTGGTCTTTCCGGACCCCAAATTGGAACAGTGGTTCAGACTCCGCTGGATTCAGAAAAAGGGAGCATTGGCTGGTCTCAGCACCATGATGATCGACCGATTCCTTATGGAGATTCTTGTTGGCGAAGACTCCAACAAAAAAAAATTGTCGGCGGACATGTTATGCAACGTGATTCTTGCCTACTTGAAGATGAACGATGATGGCGAGCCCAATTATTTAAAACTTGGAGATGAAGTTCGACGTTACCTAGTCATTGAAGATTCCGTCGGAAACGCCCAGCTGGACGAAACCCATCTTTTTGACTTCGCACAAAAAATAGCCTCTTTATTTCTGGAATACGAGACCAGTCGTCCTAGGGACTTTGCAAAAAACTCCGATGGTAGCACAGCCTATGGCATTTTAGACAAATGGAAACAGGGCGCTTTACAACCATTCTTCGCTTCCAACCCAAAGGGTGATATTGCTGTTCGCGAAAAATGGCAGCAAAAACTTTACTCCGCCATTTTCCACCAGCACGGCAACGAAGATTCTCTGCTTACGAAGGTATTCAAGGCAGAAGCAGACCGTAAGCAAGATGATCAAATCACCTATTTGACCATTCCGTTTCTTTACTACAGCTGCTTTGATGAAAATGGTAGGGCAAATTTCCATCTCGAAAAAATTCAGGATCAACCTCTGTTCATTTTCGGTTTGTCTGGCATGGGGCAGTTCTACCGCGTCATCCTCCATAAGTTCGCCGAGGAACATGACGTTTACGCCTACATTCAAAATCCCTGCATGGAATTCTGGGAAGATATCGCTAGCGACCGAATCGTAAACAACAAAAGTAGAACACATGATTTACGCCGCAAATGGTCCGCCACCAATGGAGCGTGGAGCGACAGCGAAGGTCATGACCTTGGCGATGTAAAGGCCCGCATGGACGTGAACCTGGACGACGAACGAAATGACACACGTCCAGAAAACGCAAAGGCCACAGATCCTGACGACATTTCTGAATACAAAAATCCTGCCGAAGAAGAAGCGGAGAACACTCTTCTTTGCACTTGGGGCCGTTCTGGACGTGACAACATAAAGCTTTGGTGTCAAGCCGCCAACTACGATTTTGATTTTGACGTAAGCAATGGCAATGCTGTAGAGGCAAGAGATTTGCCGCAAGACTCTTTGCTGCACAAATTGCAGTTCGCCATCGCAAACCGCATCAACGTGATTTCCGGGATAAGTTCTCAAAACATCGCAGGGAGAAGCAGTGCAGATACCAGTCTCACATTGACTGCCGCCCCCACAAAAATCCGCGAGATGGAAGCGCTCCATTCAAGCATCTGCAAACTTTTGCAATCAGGCGCTAGAGTCAGCGACATTCTGGTAGTATCTCCAGATTTGGACAGCTATCGTACCGCCATCAAGACCGTTTTCGACCAGACACCAGATCGTCCGAATCATGATAGCGGTAACGAGAGCCTTCACGTACCTTTCTCTATCGTAGATTCTCCGGCACACAGTTCCCTGACAGAAACCGCCCTTAACGATTTATTCGCCATACTAAACGGAAAGACCATCGGGCGTCCACAGTTTTTCAGCCTGATGCGCAATCCCGTCGTTCAACACACTCGCGGGATTCAAGAAGACGAAGTCAACGATTGGGAGACTTGGATTGAAGAAACCAACGTCTATCGCGACCGCATTTCTAAAAGGCAGGACTGGATCGATGGAGTCCGCAGATTATTGCTTGCTAAGATGACCAAGAATCTGGTAAAAGTCACCGATGAAAGCACACTGAAACCCTATTCCGATATGGCAACTGGCAACAACGCAAGCCTTTGTCGTTTTGTAGAAGCCATCAATGATCTTAAGGATTGGATTACCTTTGGTTCCCAGGAAAAAACTTCCGATCTAAACAAGCTTAGCGATCACTTGAATGCATGGCTAGCCATGACTAGCGTTCCTGACAACTTCACTGGGGAAACCATCGTCTTCAAGCGAATCACAGAATCCGTCGATAACCTGCATTACCAACTGGACACAGGAATTGACGCCATTTCCTTAAAGATTATTGAACAAAGCTTAATCACTGCGGCCCAAGGTTCTGCCTACAGTTGCGGAAACCTCTTTGTGAATGGCATAACCTTCATGAAGTTCATTCCAAACCGCATTATTCCTGTAAAGCATCTGTTCTTTATCGGCGGAGATTCCATCAACTTCCCTGGAGCAAAACAGCAAAATACCTTGGATTTGCGCAAGTCCTGCCGCCCCTGGCCAGGAGACGATTCCCCCATTGCCAAGCGCCGCTACGCATTCCTTTGCCAGTTCATGAGCGTTAGCGAAAGTTTCCATATCAGCTACGTAGATCAAGACATCCGAAAGGATGCAGAACTGTACCCCACTTCCGTGGTCAATGACATCCAAAAATTCTTGGCGAAGAATTCCATTTCCTGGAGCAAGGAAAAAATTTCGTTGGATGAAACCCGCGACACATCGGAGCTGTTCACACCCAAGAGCCTTCGCAACAAGAAAGCTTATGTTGACATGATTCATACAGGTAATGCCAAGGCAATTACCAACCGTAAGGTTCGTGGAGACGAAGCCACCGACATCAAGAACATCACCATCAAGATTCCCGAAAGAGTTTCGCTATTCCAGCTGCGCAAATTCCTGGATGATCCTTTTGAATTTCGCATTAGCCTCATGATGATGGAACAGGAAGACGACGACCCTGAAAAGGAATTGTTTGAGCCCATCTATTTTGACAAGATGGAAGAAGGTAACCTGCTAAAATTGATGCTGGCCGCAGTCCTTTCCGGCAAGGAAGATGAACTGGAAAAATTCAAGCGCGAAGCACACCTGAAAGGAAAAATGCCGGACCAAATTTTCAGTGATAAAATTTGGAAGGATTTAACAAACAAGAAAAACATCATTCTAGTCCAAATGGGTGATGAAAAGATTCAGGACCTAAGAGAAAATTGGACCTACAAGGATCGAATTCAGGATTTACAGTTACTTCGCGGAGATGGCACCAAATGGAACCTTTCCGGGACTATGGATTGGTGCAACAACGCCAAGCTAGAAGATGTTTCAGAAATTATTTCCGTTACCTCTTCCGAGCAGTCTGCCGACAAAATCAAATTCAGTAAGTATACCAATCCCTACATCAAGGCGTTGGCGTTACTGGCATTGAAATGTGAAAAGCATCCTGAGAAAAAAGACGAAGAACAATCCATCGGCATCTCCATCTACTCCTGCGACCAAAATATGGGTGGCCCTGCAACCACATCGGTTTCCATGACTCCTGCAAACGCAAAGGCCATGCTGGAACGTATCTATTGCGAAGCCTTTGGCAGCCAGGCACAAAATGTGATGCCTTACAGCAAGGCTGTTCCTGCAGATCTCCTTGATGAAATCAAAGATTCCGACGACATATATGATTACAGGAGCAAGTTACTGGACGGACCCTGGGCCTACTTTGGAAAGAAGGCTCTTTTTGACCCTGCAAAAGACGTAGGCTTTGATGCGGACAATTTCCAAGAGCAATGGATTGACGCCTGCAACAAGATGAAATCACTTATGCAAATCAAGGCGTACGAAAAACCAGCGAAAGCAGCCAAGTCTACAAAAAAGAAGGAGGCCTAAATGGAAAGTTTTAGCTTGAAAAACTTTGATCCAAAACAAAGCCTCTTTATAGAAGCTTCTGCAGGAACTGGCAAAACCTATACCATTCAGCTCATGGTTTCCAAGCTGATTAGCCAGGGTACACCTCTCAAGAAAATTCTCATTGTCACTTACACAGAAAAAGCCGCAGGCGAACTGAAGGACCGCATCCGTAAAAAGATTAACGAGGTTCTTGAATCCCGAAAAATCAACAAGGATGACCCAGAGGGATTCGAACTATCCAAAGACGTACTCGCCCTTTTTGCAAAGGCAAATCAAGACGTTGACAACGCAGCTATTTTCACCATCCACTCCTTCTGTCAAAAGGCTTTGAAGGAATACGCTTACGACGCCGGCAGGCCCTTTGACATGTCCATGGTTGATGACGCCAACGTCAAATCTTTGGTGGAACAGTACATTCGCGATGTATGGGTAAACGACGAAAACTTCAAGAAAATTTTAAAGGGAAATAAAACTGAATCTCTTGCCAACAAACTGACAACAACAATCATTGCAGCAGTCAACAACTACAAAGGCCGCAGCAAAACTCAAGAAATTATTCCACTAGATAAGCCCTCTTTGCCAGAAATTAATGGCGTTTCCATTTCTCTTGATGTCCTAGAAGAAATTGCTCAAGCAGAGACCTTCAACGACTTAAGGGTAATTCCCAGCTTAGAAGAGGAATTGAAATTTTTCGAAGAAGTTGTTGGTTCCGAAAAACGCGCAGAAGATTTTGTAAACGAAATCAAGTCCTGGAGCAAAGACAAGAAGGAACTTTTCAATGGCCGTTCTTTCCAAGCTCGCTATTTCAGCAGTGAACTTACAAGTCATTTTAACGCCCTTAAGAACATCAAGGATTTTATAGCAGGCATCGGAGCAAAACTTCAAACCGTTCAATACGAAAGTTTTGTGTGCCAGCAGATTCCTGTCATTTTTGATCAATGGCAAAAACAGAAAAAGGATAGTAAGGAACAGTCTTTCAATGACATGATTCTTTCTGTTCACAAGGCCATTACGGAAGGCGACAACCTCAAGGAAAAACTTCGTCAACAGTATAGCTACGCCATCATCGATGAATTCCAGGACACCAATAAACTGCAGTGGGATATTTTCCGTACTGTTTTCTTAGAAGGCCCAAAACATTCCATCTTTGTGGTGGGTGATCCCAAGCAATCCATTTACAGTTTCCAAGGTGCAGATGTCAATGTCTATAAAGACGCCATTGACGAAATCAAGAACGGAGCCTCCCTCAACAACAACTTCCGCTCTACCACAGGAATTATTGAAGGTTGCAATGAACTTTTCAAGGGTTCGTTTTTCACCCCTGCAGAAGGTGTGAAAAAGCTGATCGATTTTCAGCCCTCCGGCGCTCCGGCTGATGAAAGTCAAGTCAAAGTCCCTCCCATTGTAAATGGTAAGGAAGTCGCCCCTGTCTGGATTAGCGAGAACGAAATTTCCAGTTTGGACTTCGCCCGTACTGCAGTTTCCAAAATCGTAGAATGGTGTTCCTTCAAAGAAGGCAAAACAAACCTTCAGGTTTTTGACAAGAAAAACTGCCGTACGTACCGCAACGTCACTTTTAAGGATTTTGCTGTACTGGCACGTACCCGCAGCGAAATGGAAATCATGGAGGACTCCCTCCGTTACGCAGGCGTACCTTTTAGCCGCTATAAGGATAGCAACCTCTTCAACAGTCGCGAATGCGCCGAATGGATTGCCTTGTTCCGAGCATTGAATGCGCCAGATTTTTCTGCGTGGAATAGAAGGCTATTAAGCGAAGTTTTGATTACGGATTTCTTCAAAACCGTTTTCACAAAGAATGTTGATTCTGCCGTAGACCACAGCATGGACGAACTCCATTATGTGGACAGCAAGGTGTTTGATGATCCCAACAACCATCAGCGAAAATTGCTGAACGCTTGGAGAGAATTGGCCCTAAAGCATCGCTATGCAGAAATGTTGGAGCGCATCTATGGCGATACCCAGATTGAGCAGCGCCTTATGGACATTTCCAAGCTGCAGAATCTGGCCAAGCTTCGTCAAATCGGAAATTACGCTATCGAATTCCTGTATAGCCACAATTGCTCCCTTGAAGATTTGGTTCGCCACTTGGAAGGACTTTCTGCATTCCGCGAAGACGCCGATGACGAAGATGGCAGCCTTGTAGAAAAAGGCACCGATTATGATGCCGTACAGATTATGACAATCCACGCATCCAAGGGTTTGGAATTTCCTGTGGTTATTTCTGTAGCGGGTTTTAAGGGCATCAACAATAGTACCAAAGGGCCATTCCTGTACCACGCCGATGACGGGATTCATCTTGGCTTAGGAAGCTGTGCCCAAAAGGCCCGCAAGGATGAAGAACTGGAAGAATGGAAACGTTTATTCTACGTAGACTTTACCCGAGCCTCTTCCATTTTAATGTTGCCCCGCTACGAAAACTGGACCAAGAAAAAGAAAGACGGCACCATTGAAGTAAAACCTGAATTTGAATTTCTACTCAATTCCCATAACGAATTTTGCAAGAACGCCTCCTGTGTAGAAAACGACGGGGATAGGGCTTTGAAATACCCTTGTTATACGGTTTTGAAAACGGATAGCAACTGGAGTATTGGCGAGAAAAAAGAACAGGTCAAGAAAAACATTCTGCTACCCATCAGCGAAAACGATTCAGCAGTAGAAACCAGCGAACTCGTGGAAGAAAAAATCCAGGTCCAAAAATTCGCCATGGAAAATCTGCAAATGCGTGTGCCCCAAGCCTGCATTATGCAGTATTCCTACTCATCCCTTTCTGGAAAGGCCGACAACGGCATCAGTAACGAAGACGACACCCCGCTGGACCAAAACGGCGACGACGGTGACGACGTTACAAGAAAAAACAAAGTTTCCATCAAATCCATTGACGTAAACGCAGTAGATTGTAGCCAACCTTTTGAGGAATCTCAAGATTACCAAAGCCATTACGACGAAAGTATCCACAAGTTCCCCCGAGGAAGTAAGCTAGGTAATGCCATACACCACGTTTTTGAACGTGCAAAATTCTTCGAAATTGGCCGCACCCTGCCCACTCTGGAAAGTGCCCTAGTCGACATCAAGTCCATCAACGTAATCGAAGACGAATTCAAGAACGAGGCATTGCCCATTTGGAACCATAAGGAAGCATGGACTAAAATCGCCATCGGTTACTTGTGGAATACGTTGAACGCAAAGCTACCCACCATTGAAGGGAACGTTACCACCGGCGAAACCTTTTGCCTTACTGAAATTCCCTTGACAGATCACAAGGCAGAAATGCAGTTCAATCTGAATGCTACCGACGATTCGCAAGTTCTGCACCGCTTCTGCAAAGGTTTCATCGACTTGATGTTTGTCCGTACAGACTCCTTGGGCAACAAACGCTACAGTATTTTGGACTGGAAGTCCGACGTCATGGAAGAAAACCGCTACACGCCTACCGTACTGAAGGAACGTGTGGACGCAGACTACTCCATCCAGCGAGTTCTATATAGCTATTGCCTGATTCAATGGCTAAAGCAGTTCTACGGCGAGGGCACCGCAGAAAATCTCTCGGAAGAAGAAATCTACCAGAAACATTTTGGCGGCATCTATTATGCTTTTGTCCGTGGAACCCAAGGCGGCACCAGCAAGGGCATTTACGCCCAAACTTGGAACAGCTACGACCACCTTAGGCTCGCCTACGCAGAAGTTAAGAAACTTATGAGCAGGTAGGAGAACGTAATATGAATTTTATTGAATCTAAAAACTTTGAGGAATTCTACGACGGTCTTAAAGAGATGCGCGGCATTTCCGCCATTGACAAACATCTTTTGAATCTGCTTTTCGAAATTCAGCCTGGTATGAATTTAGAAGTCCAGAAATTTCTGGCACTATGTTTTTCGCTTCTGGATGACGGCAACACCCGCCTTCCCATGGACACCGCCCTTTTTGAACAAATGTGGTTCCGCAAATGGCAGGGGCTTGTACAACTGAATATCAGTGCATCGGAAACGGAAGTAGATGAAGCCGATTTTCCCGCTGCTGAAAATTTTTCTGACATAATTGCAAAGGGCGTCACCGAGCTAAGTTCTCTAAAATATTCGGAAATCATTGAGGGTCGTTCCGGCAACGAGCCTATAGAAAACGACGACTATTCCAAGCCCTTTATTCTTGCTGCTGGCAAAATTCCCTATCTGTATTTCGCGAAGCATTTTAATGCCAAATGCTACATTGAAAAATCAGCTTCATTGCTTTTCAAGAATGGCAACGTTCCCGCTACCGACGCAATCCTGAATTGCATTAAGGAAATTTCCAACATTCGTAAACCCATCAACGGCAAGCCCTTCCTGGTGAACGAGCAGCAGGCCACAGCAATTCTTCGCGGCCTTAACGAGAACCTGATTATTACCGGTGGCCCCGGCACCGGCAAAACCACAGTAGTGCTGTACATCTTGTGGAAGCTCCTTCAATCCAACCCTGAAATGTTGGACTGGTCCATCTATTTGGCAGCCCCCAGCGGCAAGGCCGCCGACCGTATGCGAGAGAGCCTTTCCGATGGTCTCGCTGCAATTAACGACGGCATTCGCGAAAGCGAAATCTGCGCCCCCATTTTCAATAAGCTGAAGAACTTGGAAAGCAGCACCATTCATCGCCTGCTGAAGTTCTCACGAGAAAAAGGGGACTTTCACTATAACAAGGATGAACAGTTCTCAAAGAATTCAATCTTCGTCATTGACGAAGCCAGCATGATTGACATTGAGATGTTCGCCGCTCTGTTGCAGGCAATTCCCGAAGGCGCCCGTCTCTTTATCCTTGGCGATCCGTACCAGTTGCCGTCTGTAGATTCAGGCGCTGTCTTGGGCGAAATTCTCAAAGCTAAAAACAGCGATCGAAATTTCACAGTGAAGTTGGAAATTTCCAACCGCTTTACCGACGACTCCCTTATCGGCCGCCTCGCCCATGAAATCAAGGTTGTTGCGGAATCCAAGGAACCTACGCATTTCAAGCCCCACAACTTCTTGCTCCATCCCGCTCTCAGTAGCGATGGCGACACCATGTCCTACGCCAATTACGGATCCGAAAAATCAAAGGACCTGGTTTCCTACTATCGCCTGGAATCCGAAAGCGAAATCAAGACTCCTAAGAAATTAGAGGAAAAACGGATAGAAAAAATCGTCAACGACTGGATAGGCAATTTCACACAGCTTTCCCAGTTGGCAGAACAAATCCACCCAAGTCAGCCTACCGGCGAAACAGCCCTTCGTGACGAACTCTGGAATTTAAGTCTCACCCAACGCATGCTTTCCGCAGAACGCCGCGGCGCCCGTGGCGTAGACAATCTGAACAAGAAAGTTTGCAGCAAACTCCGCGCCCTCTGGAAAAAGTCGGTTCAGTCCGCAGACAGCCAACCCAGAAATAATCGAAGCCAATCCGACATTACTCAAACCATTCAGGATTCTGGATATTTCCCCGGTCAACTTTTGATCATCACCCAAAATCAGGAGATGTACAAGTTGTACAACGGCGATACTGGCATCGTTGTATTCGAAGGATTCACGCCGTACCTGATGTTAAAAAAGGCTCCGCCCCAGGATAGCAATGTCACCCGCGATAATTACGTTTTCTACCCTCTGTCGGTTCTACCGGAAGATGCCATCGAAAGCGCTTTTGCCATTACCATCCACAAGTCCCAGGGTTCAGAATACAAGCACGTGACCATGTTCCTTCCCAAACAGAAGGGTCACCCTCTACTTACCAACCAGATTCTCTATACGGGCATTACCCGCGCCAAAGAGTCGGTAACCATCGTTGCTTCTCCAGAAACCTTCAGAGCAGCCTGTTGCACCGTCACCGAACGGGAAACCGGTATTGAGCTATAAATGTATGAAGCCAATCACCCTGCAAAGGCTTTTTCACCATGAAAACACGTATTTGCAGTCATTGATTCCACCAAAAAACACGAAAATAGGTTACTAAACGGTAATTTTACACTGATTTAGTAACCCCATTTTTAAACATTTCAGCAAAACTCTCACTAATTCATAGGAAAAGTCAGTCGATTCGGTTACTAAACCGACTTTCCACCCTACTTTAGCAACCTTTTTCTCTGCAAATAGAGCGAACAAACTAATAAAAGGGTTACTAAACACAACCTTGAAGGGATTTTAGTAACCTATTTTTACAAAAATCCCTCAAAATATGTTCCAAAAAGGAGTGTTGAGAATTGGTGTTGTAAATTAGGCAACGGAAGTTCAACACCGTCAACGATTTGTAATATTTTCTTATCTTTGGGTATGTAGATTATAGATATGCCTGAAGTATTAGAATATTTGGAATATCGTGAGTTTTTGAGAGATTGGTTTGTCGAAACAAAGAAGGACAACCCATTTACCTCATACCGCTATCTTGGCCAGAAGACCGGCGTAGACCCGGCCTGGCTTGTTCGTGTATTCCAGAAGGAAGGTCACCTGAACGAGAGCACCCTGCCGGTGTTCATCCGCCTTTGCGGCCTGGACGACCGTCGTGCCGAATACTTCAAGACCCTTTACCGTTTTAACAAGACCAAGGCGAAGCAGGCTCTTTCCGAGCTTTACTACCGCCTTATGGAACTGCGCTCCCTGGAAACCCGCGTGCTTTCCACCCCGGAACTTTCCTACTTCGGAAGCTGGGCCTGCGCAGCCCTTCGCGCCCTCATCGGCATTACCAAGGACACCAGCGACATTAGCAAGCTGGGTTCCAACCTGACTCCCGCCATCTCCCAGGATGAAGCCCGCAACGCCCTTGGCGTCATGAAGCAGCTGGGCCTTGTGGTTCCCGACGGCAATGGCGGTTGGAACATTACCGACCAGATTATCAGTACTGGCGGCGAAGTCAAGAGCACTGCCGTCCGCGACTTCCATAGACACACCATGGAACTGGCATTGGAATCCCTGGACCGCCACAAGCCCGAGGATCGTGACATTTCCAGCGTGGTGTTTACTGCCGACGAGTCCGACTTGCCGGAAATTCGCCATCGCATCGAGGAATTCCGCCGTGGACTCCTTCAGTTCGCCCGCAAGAGCGAACGAGCCGATCGCGTTTACGCCCTGAACGTGGCCATGTTCCCGCTTTCCAACAAGGTTGACGACCCTTGCACAGGTTCTGAACCGCCTCAAGGGGGAAAGTGATGAACTTTAGCAAGGATTTTTTATATCTTTCAAGTGTGCGCAAGTCATATAGAACATCTGCACGCCTTGTAAGGAGCGTTTCAACTGCTGCCGTGGCCCTCGGTTTTGGCCTCGGTCTTTCCGCATGTTCCGATAACGCAAAGATTGCAGGTGGCGGCCCCTCTGGCACAGAAGCCGGCAACGCCATTACCGCACAGATTTTAACAGCAGACGCAAAGCCTGCCGCACTGGCCAAGGTCAAGTTGACTCATGTCGACGCCCTGGACAATATCGGTTCCTATACCGCAGAAACCGATAACGACGGTTCCGTCACCATTGCAAACGTTGCCGACGGCAGCTACATTCTTGAAGCAGCTCAGGGCAATGGAGCTCTCCAGGTGAACGTGAATATGGCAAGCGAAAGCGTCGATCTCGGTTCCAACAACCTTGCAAAGATGGTCTCTGTCTCCGGCTCCATCGACAACGCCTCCGAAGGTACTGTCAGGGTTCGTGGTCTCGACCATTCCGCAGCAGTTGTCAACGGGGAATACTCCCTGGATTCCCTGCCGGCAGGTCACCTGGACCTGGTATTCATTCCTAAGGAAGCCTCCAAGGACACCATCAGTTCCTACATCAGGACTGTGGCCGGAGAAAGCGCAACTTCCAGCACCTTCGCGGGAGAAAAGGATGCCCTCCTATTGGACGATTTCCAGGACCATAACAACCAGCACCGTTTCGGCCCCATGTACTTCGGCCCCAGCGATGGCGGCTGGTGGTACCTCTCCCATTCCGAAAACGTCATTGCTACGAATGGGCTTGACTCCAAGGGCTATCTCAAGCTGGATAAGGATGGAGACAACTACTTCGTTCATGCCACCCTGGATTTTGATACCTATAAGGATTCTCTTTTCTACGACGAAAATGACAACAGAATCTGGCCCTGGGCAAACCTTGGCGTAGGCATCGGCAGCAACGACAAGTCCATCTGCTACGACCTCACCTCTGTCAGCTCCGTGGCATTCATGGCCAAGGGCGATGGCTATTTCAAGTTCGTACTTGTTGACGAATCCCACAAGACCGATTCCTTCGACGGTGTTTTTGCGGAAGCCGAATACCGCCTGTCCGACGAATGGACTCGTTACGAAGTCAACCTTGAAGGTATTGTCGACAAGAACCGCGGAAGCCTGAAGTGCGTTACACTGCTTACATGGTCCTTCACGGAATCCATCGATTTCTGGATGGACAATGTTGAACTTGTGGGTGGCGACCGCCTGAGCATCTGGCCTAGGTAATGGCGAACGCTGTTACATCCAACCAGACTGACATTTATAAAAACCTTGAACAGGTGGTTCGCAAGTACGCAACCACCTGTTTTTTGCGCCCGGTGGCAGACCACACCCGCGAGGCATTTGCAGAAGCCCTCAGGTTCATAGAAGAATTCTACAAGAACCGTGGATCCTCCGACCGCGAAAAATGCACCGACGAACGCACTGCCGCAACACCCATTGAAATCGTCCTCGATTCCGGCTGCGGCACAGGCGAAAGCACTCTTCACCTGGCCCGAAAATTTCCAAACGTTCCTGTTATCGGCGTAGACAAGTCCGCCATGCGGTTGAACAAAGCGGGAAACATCCACCAACTGGAACAGCTTTCCGAAACCGCCTCCAGCCAGAGTGAACAGGCCATTCCAGAAAATGCCTTCTGGGTCCGCGCAGAGCTTTTGGACTTTTGGCGGCTTACCTTGGACGCAGTCAATGCGGGCGCCCTCAAGATTCTGCATCACGCCGTATTCTACCCCAATCCCTGGCCCAAGGAAAGCGAAGCTACAAGACGTTTCCACCTGCACCCCATTTTCCCAACCATGATGGCATTAAGCCCTGTAACAGAAATGCGCACCAACTGGGAAATTTACGCCAAGGAATTTGCAGAAGCCTCACGTATTCTTGGCGACGTTGCAAGGCAGAACAACTTAAACGTTTCGGCATCCTTGCCAGCAATTGCCTGCACCTCGCCCGCAATTATCTGCGAGCCCTTTGACCCTGTACATCCCGAAACCGCATTCGAGCGCAAATACAAAGAAGCCCGCCAGCAGTTGTGGCGGGTTCTAGTAAAGCCTCAATAAAGCGGAATTAAAGCTTTCTGTCCTTTATCCAGTTCAGATAAGCCTTGGTGCTGCGAGTAAATTTCACTTCCACCTTGGCACCTTCCTTCACGATAAATTCGCTAAGGCCATACTTGCTGCCATCAGTGCGGCCCCAGTCATAGGTATAACCAAGACGAGTCCAGGGGAAACCACCTTCGCGACCGTATGCGGCTTTTTGGTTTTCATCAAACCAGTTCTTAAACCACATGGCGCTTTCACTGTCGTCTTCCTCAAAGGATCCGGAGAAGGCTACATTCATCACGCTGCTGGTGGGATCGGGAACAAATGCAGGACGGAACACGTCCTTGACATCAGCCCAGAAAACAGTAAAGTGGGATGCATCATTATCCGGAGACTTACCCATCAGCTGTTTCAGGCGCAGATTCCAGTTGGTCACCTTGTCCTTGTTTTCCTGGAACCACTTGAGAAATTCCTTGTCGGAATAGGCCCACACAACTTTGTCGTGAATCGTTACGAATTCACCATCCTTGAACTGATCCGCATCATTGTGCCATGTTACAAGAACAACCTGGGAATTATCTGCACTCAACGTAGCCATGTTGGAGTTTCCATCCAAGGCAACCAGAGGATAGATGTCATCGCTAGTCAAAGACGGTGCAGCTTTAAAAGCGGCTTCGTACAGGGCATTGTTCAGGGAATCCTTATCCATAAAGGAAACCGTATTGCCCTTAGTATCAATCACATCGCAATAGGGAACGTTGTCTACATCCAAGGCGACTTCGTTCATCTGGAACTGTTCCTTAATCAAGGCGTCGTTGTGAGAGAACAGGTTGTCGTTTTCCAAGAAGGAAATCACAATCTTGCAGAAACCGCTTTCGGGAATCTTTACCGCAACGGGGAAAGCCTTCTTACCATTATCCGCAGTATCGAGCACTAGCTTGTTTTCATTTTCGCCGCAGGTATACTCATAGGAATTGAGCATGGCAACACCGGGCTTCATCTCGCTGAAGAACAGATTGTCCTGTTCCTTGCTCCAACCGGACTTCACCATAATCTGGTTCCCGCCCAAAGTCATGAACTGGGGATTTACATCTTCACAGTAGAAAGCAGCCTGGCGGAACACGCCAATGATGCCTGTTTTGTCCTTGTAGGTTTCAGCCTTGTTCAGCTTGGCTCCACCTGCGCATGCAACCAGGGTTGCGCCCATGGCAGCAGCAGTAATTCCGGCAAATAAAATTTTCTTGTTCATCTCTCGTCCTTTCTAACAGAGAAAAAATATAACAAGATTTTCAAACAGACCCGCAGGCCTTCAAACAAAGTTATTCCCGATACTCGTACAGGTAATAGGTCGCCTCGCCCTTGGTAAGAGCGGAACCCTTAATAAGCCAAGTATCAGGAGTGCCCGACCTGTAGGAAACCACAATGCGGATTTCATCATCGGACTGCAAAACGGACTGGGGCACGGTCCAGAAGTTTTCCGCTTCTATGGCATATTTAAGAGCTTCGCCGTCGTCGGAAGAATTTGCCGAAGCAATGGAAATTCCAGTTACAGCGTCCTTGGGATTACGAATTTGGATAATGCTCCAATAAGGCCCGGCGCCTTCCTTGACCCAAACGGCAGTGGAATCTCCCCACACGCCTTTGACTCCTTCACAAGAGACAAATTCCCACTCGCCATAATAGCGACCAACGGTTTTCCCCATCACATCACTGGCGGGAGCACCGCCCAAGTCAACACCACAGCTTTCGTCGGGGCAGCGGTCCGTAATGCGAACGGTTACCCGCTTCCAGCCTTCGGGAGTCTTAGCCTTTACACGGACACAACCTCCACAGGCAAGGCCGCCATTCCACGGGCCCTTATCGTCGCCACTGGATACATTCACATGAATTGCTGCATAATACTGAATGTTAGTCTGTCCGTAATTGCAGGCGCCGCCAAGGCTTGTTTCTTTTTCGGTAATGCTTCCGTAAGTAGTAACAGAGCCCTTGCCACCAATTTCTGTAAGCTCAGGATCCTGCGCGGTATAGTTGTCGCATTTCTCGCATTGTCCGCCAGCGTCGTCCATGAACCAGTCCTGTGAAGAACTGCTTAAGGCTTCCTTCGAGGAGGATGATTCCAACGCTGAAGAGGAACTTTCTGCAGCAACTTGGGAAGACGACAACTGTACGGATGAAGACTGTTCGGACGAGGACTGCGGCAGACCGGACGAAGAAATCTTTTCTTCGGCAGAGCTTACCGGCTCATCAAAAAGGGTGGAGGAACTGGAGACCTCGACAGAGGAGGATGAATGAGCCTCACTGGGGGAATCGCTTCCGCAGGCAACAAGGAGGGTCGCTCCCATTACTGCCAACACAAAACGGAACACTTTACCCGTCTTGGCACCCTCTGCGCCATACTTTCGGCTCAGCCGTACCAAAGCGGATTCTCTTTGCTGGGGCATTACCAGTCCTTCGCGGGCCTGGCCTGGCCACGGACGGGTTTCCAGGGCTTGCGTTCGCCATTCTGTTCGTCAAAATCCTTCAGGAGCTGAGCTGCAGCCTCGGGACTCATTTGATCGTTAGGAATTTCGGGCGGCATCTGGTCCAGGGCATCATCCTGGCTATCGCTAGACCCCTGCTGATCCTCGGGCTGATTCGGCTGTTCTCCTGCACCGCCTTCGCTACTGGAACTTTCGGCACTGCTGGAACTCTGTCCGCCGTTCTGGTCCTGATTCTGTTGATCGTCACCCTGACTGCTGCTGGACTCACCAGAGCTGGAATTACCCTGGTCACCGTTTTGGTTCTGGTCTTGATTTTGGTCCTGGTTCTGATCGTTCTTAGGATCGTTCTTCTTATTTTCGTTCTTCTGCTCGTCCTTGGCCTCGTGAATACGATCCAAAAGCATCTGCAGTTTCTGGTCATTGGGATAATACTGCAAGCCCTCATTGCAGGTAATTTCTGCAGTGGGCAAGCGATTCTCGATATACTGGAAGGCGGCGTCGCTATAGTAAGCGCTGGCAGACTTGGGAGCAGCAAAAGCGGCAACAGCCAACAAGGCGACGACTAGGATCAATCTTTTCATTAGATTACCTCCAGGTCGTTGTCGGTATTGCTTGCATCAATCTTTGCCTTCGGCTTACGGCCGGCCTTGATTTCAATGACATCGTCAATGCGCTGCACATAGGCGTTCAACTGGCCAGCAGTTTCATCCTCGGCAATAATGTTTTCCAGCAGAGCCTTGGCTTCGTCGTACTTGCCATCCTTGCTGAGCTGAAGGGCACGAGCCAAAGCCTCCTTGGCCTTTTCACTTAAAGGCGGCTGTTTCTGGTCGTTATCCTGATCCTGGTTCTGGTCCTGATTTTCTTTCTGCTTGTCCAGTTCTTCCTTAAGCTTACGCTGGACAATTTCCACGTTCTTCTTTGCGTTTTCAAAGCCATTGTCAAGATCGATAGCCTTTTTCAAGTAGGCGACCGATTCACGCCATGCGGCAATACGCTCGCTAGGTTCCGAGGCCTTTTCTCCAATACGGAAATGGGTATTGGCCAGGTTGTAGGCGGACTTGGCAGCAAGTTTTGCATCGGGCATGCGCACGGCACTTTCCAACTCCTTCTTGGCCTCGTCGTAGTTACCCAGCTTATACTGGCAGGTACCGATATTGTAGAACAGCAGAGGGTCGGCAGGATCCGCCTCACGGGCCTTCATGTACTGTTCAAGGGCGCCAGCATAATCGCCAGCCTTAAAAAGCTTGTTGCCATCGTTTATGGGGCGAGCGTTCACACAGGCCGCACAAAAGCCAAGCACAGCAAAAGTGAGAAATACTTGTTTCAACAAAAAACTTTTCATCGTTCAAGAATATACAAAAACCGCTTGAGAAAAACCTTCTTTAGGCTAAACTACATTTATCATAAGCAATGCTGAAGCCACGACAAATATAACCACCTGGGCATATCCGAAAACTTTCCACTTGGTTGAAGATCCATCTACATGCAGCCCCATGGAAACAAAGGGAATAAAGCTCAACAGAACCGGGACGATATAACGGAAATCATTACTGCAGGAGAATGGAATCTTGTTGCGGAGGAAAGCCAGTGCAGCAACAAAGGCCACCGCCTGCAATAAAAGAATCCAATGCACGCCGCGCAGCTTAGTGCTCCAGAATCCCCTAGCAGCCACAACAAGCATTCCGAGGAAAGACATACTTATGACTGTAGCAAGAATCTTGCCCATTGCCGTTTCAAGAAGTTTAAATTCGCCAAACAAGGAAGTCTTGAACATGTAATTCAAGAAATATTCCCTGCCAAGGCCATCTGTCCACGGACTCGTATAAGGTTCCGTCAAGAAACTTTTTAAGTCAAAGTAAACGAAATTGCCGATAGCATTTCCGATTTTTAAGCCAGAATGGAGACTCTGGGAATTACCCACAAGGTCGGAATCCCCAAGCAACCGGTCAACGGCCACTCCAGCAATGGTCAAGACAAAAATCAGCCAGCCAGCGACTTCTGTTTTAGAGGGAATGAGAGAACGGAAGTTCGTCACATAGCCACCGACCGCGAACAAGGCAAAAGTTCCCAGTGTGACCATTCCCGTGGACTTTGTCCAGATGGCCAAGGCTGTTGCAACGGCGGCAATTACCAAATACTTCCCTACCCCACTCTTCAGGTACTTATATCCACACAAGACACAGACCGCATGCAGCAAATAGAACAGTTGATCATTTCCTATGCGAGGCGACACCAGAATCAACACAGGCCAGAACGCCATCAACGACGTAGCGACCTTAAAAGGAGCCCCCGTAAGGAATTCCTTAAAGAAGCCACAGGCCACAAACAGGAACAGAATAGAGAACAACAGGCTTTCAACCTGAAGACCTTCCAAGGCCAGTGGGCCCGAAATGCGTCCCATTTCCCACGCAGGCACTGAAGCCACAAAGTATACCGGAGGATGGTAGCAGGTCCAACATTCATTATCTGCCGGAATAGCATGATTCTCAGCAATGTATTTCACGTAGGCAACATGACCATCCACATCGTGACCAAACTTGTCGTACTTAGGCAGGTCCAGGTAAAAGCCAAAACGAAGCGCAACTCCAAGGGCTATCATGACAGCCACAAGTACGCCGACCTTCATACGCCTTGCGAAGAGCAAGGAAAGAATTGCCAGTAAGATCATGGCAAAAATCCGCAAACAGCTTGCCATGGTGTCCGCCTTTTTTTCGATAAGAACATCAACACCACCGTTTCCGCCCTTATTCGTGACGGCCACCTCCACCTCGGCACCATCCTTCACATTCAAGCCAGCCAATTCTTCATGGTTCAAAACAAAGCCGTGGCCATAATCACACAGGCCAGTTCTTCCAGCCAGGGAAACCTCTTCCCCGTTAACGCGAAGAGCGGTTGCGCAGTCGTCAGGAATAATCCGTAAGTCAAATTCTTTTTCTAAAAGATTGGAAACCTTAAAGGAGACGTTAAACGGTTCCTCAAACTTTTGTGCCACAGGAAGCGTCGTTTTTTCCGCAGGCTGGTTTCCGACCTGAAGCTTCGCGTCCTTTATACCCACTCCACTTACGCAGCAGGCCGCCGCTACAGCAAAAAGCAAGATGCTTACGTAAAGTTCCGGTGTATGCAGAATTCTTCTAACAAAAGCCATAAAGAGACTCTCTGTTACTTTTTACCTTCGTGATATTCTTCTTCGGTGTTCACGTTCCATACATCGTTCTTGTTCGCAGAACCTTCACGAATGCACTTTACCGTTTCCATGGCAGTGAGCATACTGTGGTCCATGTTGTTGTACTTGTGCATGCCGTTTCGACCCATCAAGAAAAGATTTTCCACAGGGTCTAGGAATTCTCGAATTTTATGGAATTCACCGTAGGTACCAAAGTAAGCCGGGTATGCCTTCTTGATATGGAAGCATACGGAATCACGGACATCTTCCGGTTTCGCCACATGAATCTTGTCCAGTTCTGCAATGGCGAACTTGATAAAGTCGCTGTCCGGCATATTCCACATGTCATCGCCTTCGTTGGCGAAATATTCCAGACCGATCCACACCTTGGACGGATCGCTGACCAAGTAAGGGCTCCAGTTGTTAAAGATCTGGATTCGACCTAGCTTCACATCATTTTCCTGAACATAGATCCAGTTGTCCGCAACGAACTTCAACTTGCTTTCGGGCGTTCCTTCCTTTGCAGGATTCTTGATCAGAAGCTTATCCAGCAGAAGCCCCACAGTCATAAAGTCACGATACACGAGACCGTTAGCCACTCGCTTAACATCTTCCGGCACGGGGACCGATGTTTCGTCCATGGCGGCTACCAGTTCCTTGACCGGCATGGTACTGAGGAAGTAGTCGCAAGGAATGGTTTCGACAGAATTGCCTCGATCAACCACAACACTATCAATGCGGTTACCGCTACGATTCACGCGAACAACCTTTGAGTTCATGTGGATTTCGCCACCCATTTCCTGGACCTTGGCGGCAACGGTTTCCCATAGCTGGCCCGGACCATACTTGGGATACAGGAATTGACCGATAAGGCTTGTCTCCGTATTCTTTTGACGGATGTCGCCCTCAGTTTCCTGACACTGCTTCTTGGAAGCAAAGATCTGCTTTACAGCATGCAAAACGGTCTTTGTAATGGACAAGCCCTTAATTCGCTGGCCACCCCAGTCAGGGCTGATTTCGCTACAGGGAACGCCCCATACCTTTTCGGTATAATCCCTAAAGAAGGTCCTGTACAGTTCAACGCCAAAACGATTGATCATGAAATCTTCCAGGCTCTTTTCCTTGCGGGCAGGGAGAAGCTGAACCTTGATGTAGCTCATGCCGATCTTGAACATGCGCCAAAGTCCAAGGTTTCGAATTGTATCACCGTTCAAGGTGACAGGATAATCAAAAAGTTTGCGAAGGAACAGGATTCGACTGAGACGACTGCGGCACAGCATTACAATGTCGTCAACCTCGGGATTTGGGCCACCTGTGGTCAAGGGGACCTTGCGTCCTATGGCCACATCATCCCTACTGGGAGCACCCTGAAGAGGTAGGATATTCTGCCACCAGTCCATTACGGTATCGCTCTTGCTAAAGAAACGATGACCACCGATATCCATTCGATTGCCGTTGTGCTTTGCAGTCCTGGAAATACCGCCAATCACATCCTCGGCCTCAAAGATGATCGGCTTTACATCCGTCGTACGCAAAAGTTCCAATGCGGCAGTAAGGCCAGCAGGACCTGCGCCAGCAATTACCGCAATTTTCTTAGAACCATTTCTTTCTGCAATCATACACTTCCCTTTGATATCCAATCCAAATCCTAGGCCTTGTTTCCGCGGAACAGAACCAACTTACGGGCCCCAAAATTCCACATAAGGACAACCACCGCTGCAACAATCTTTGATACAATTTCAAGCCAGCCCAGTTCGTCCACCATTAAAAGCATTGCGACTTCATTGATGCCAACTCCTGCAAAGCCAACCAAGGCGAATATGGCAAACTCAGCAGACTTCTTCTTTTCAAACTGCCGTTCACAGGCAGTAAAAACCCAGGCAACGCTCAAGGCGTAATTCAGAATCAATCCCGCCAGCAAGCCAACCAAGTTCGCCAACAGGTAGTGTAACTCCAGAACGTAAAGACACAGGGCAAACAAGCCAAAGTCTACGACAAAGGCCAGGCCACCTGTAAACAGGTAGCGCATAAACTGTCCCGCAAGGGATTTACGCGGTAGCCTTGTGCGAAGATTGTTAAAAAGACTCATCTACGCAAAGATACATTTTAACTTCACGGATATTTGTCTGTATGCACGTCAATCCGCATAATAGGCGGAAATTGAAAAAGAAGGGCGCCCTAGGCACCCCTCATATAATTCAGATTGTATCATATGGCTGATTGTCAGCTGAAGAAGGTCTTCACCAACTTAATCATGTCCTCATGATCCTTCGCCGCGATCATCTCGCGAATGCTGTGCATACTAAGCATGGGTTCACCAATATCCACCGTGGGAACGCCTAGATCCGCAGAGATGGTAGGGCCTACGGTGCTGCCACAAGGCATATCGTTACGAGTAACAAACGTCTGGCAAGAAATGTTACTTTGTTCACAAATAAGTTTAAATCTTGCAGATGAATAGACATCGCTGGCATAACGTTTTTGTGAATTCGTCTTCAAAACCACTCCGCCACCAAGGATAGGACTATGGTTTGATTCATGTTTCTGCGGGAAGTTGGGATGACAAGCATGAGCCATGTCAATGGACAGAGCCATAGAAGCGGAGAGCACAGAGTTTAAAGTAGAAAGGGCCATTCCAGAAGATGCCCAGACATCTTCGAGAAAGGAACGCAAGAAATTGCCTGCGGCACCTTCACGAGTATTACTGCCCACTTCCTCATTGTTAAGGAAGGCTGCCACGATAAAATCCTTCTCAAGAGAACAGGATGCAACGACCGCATCTGCAATAGCATGACAACTGCTCAAGTTATCCAAGCGACCAGAGTAAATCCATTCGTCATTAAGACCGCCAACACTAGCAGACTGAACATCGAACAGCTGCACATCGAAATCAAGGAGTCGCTCTCCAACAGCCAGTTCCTTCTGGAGATTTTCAACAAAGGTACTACCGCCGGCAGCAGACCAAAGGGCATCCAGATCCGTTTGAGGATTCACCTTCAAACCGTCCTGGTTGACGCCTCGATTCAAATGGATTGCCAGCTGGGGAATGCGCAACAATTTGCTTCCGCGTACAAGCCTGGTCTGAACATTTCCATTCTTCTCAAATGCAAGAATTCCGGCATAGCCCAGGTCGCGATCCAACCAGCTGGTAAACAAGGGGCTTCCGTAAATTTCAGAATGAACTGTCATGACACCAGCGCCAACCTTGTCCGGATTGGGAGTTACCTTAAGAGCAGGAAAATCCGTATGGGCAAGGGCAATCCTGAACTTGGATTCCATAGAAGGATTTCTTGGAACACGGACTGCAATGACTGCTCCACCTCGTTCAAAGAAGAAGGATCTACCCGCCTTGGTTCCAGACTTTGAAGACAAAGCCTTATTTCCATCCTCAAAACCATTTTCAAGAAGCATTCCCTTAAGACACTCTACGGTGTGGTAGGGAGAAACTGCCATATCTAGAAGATTCAAAAATTCCATTTTTTATCCCTTTTTCTTCCTTGAAAAATAGAAATATCCTTCAAACTAGATCATACGATGCTTTTTGCAAGATATTTGACAGCATTTTACAAAGGATAGGGGAAAATTTATATATTAAAGCCCATGGCATTTAAACCATTGAAGCGAATTAATTGGATGGAGATTTCCGGCCTTCTGGTCGGCATATTCTTTACTATCGCCATCATGGTTTTTGGCATCGTACTTTACGCAAAGCTGTTCTCCACCGGCATGATCGGCGTGGAAGAATACAAACTGCACAGTAACTTTGAAAAAGCTTTCGGTCTTAGACCAGGCACCCGCGTCCAGATTAGCGGTGTAGACGTAGGTCAGATTTCCGATATGGAAATTGAAGGCGAAGGCGTCAAGATGGAATTCGTCATCCGCAAGCAGTACCAGCCCTGGATTACCGACAGCGCCAAGGTCTTTGCCATGCGTGACCAGAACATGATTTCCGCCCGAATCATCAATATCGATGTTCGTCGCGGAAAGGGAAAGGTTCTTGAAGACGGAGACTTCCTTCCTCCAGGCCAGGCTCAGGATATCGAAACCGTTCTTGAAACAGCAAACCAGCTTTTGGGCCGTGTAAACCAGCTTATCGATGGCGTAGACACATTGCTTGTCATGGCCATGGATACCGGAACCACGGTCGGCGCCCTGTTTGGCAGCCGAGCCCTCTACGACAATATCAACAAGCAGCTCAACCGACTGGACGACATTACTTTCATCGGCAAGAAGGTGCTGTTCCAGACCTCCGGCCTTTTGGACAGTATGCAAGTTCAGGTGCCCTCACTTCTGGGCAAGGTTGATGTCATTACCGACAGTGTAACTGTCATGCTTGGCGACCTGAAACCCCTGCCCAAGAAAGTGGACGCCCTTATGGATAACGTCGGCGACATGATGGGCAAGGTTGACGCAACTCTTGGAAAGGCAGACAACTTGCTGAACGACGTAGGTCAGTTGACTTCTGGCCTCGGCGACTTCATGGAAGCCACCGAAGCCACACTGCAGAATGCAGACGACCTGATGAGCGGTATCTCCAACATGTGGATTATCCGCAGAAGCCTACCCAGCAAGGATTCCGTACCCTTCATGGTGGAGACCCTATGGTAGCGCGCAAGCCTAAGCACTGGGTACGAGTCGCTGCAATGGCCTTGATTATGGCTGCTGCCGGCGTTGCGGAGGCTTCCGAGTCCGGAACCCTCTCCTATCGCGCACAACGTTCTTTTAACAACGGCAAGTTTGCAAAGGGCTACAGCCAGTTGGAACGAGCCCTGCTAGCTAGCCGCAAGGAAGCGGACCTGCTTTCCGAAGGTCGAGTCCTTATCGCCATGGCGCAGATCCGCACCATGAGTCTAGACCTTGATCTGGCAGATTCCCTACTGTCCATCGTCCGTAACGATGTACTGGATCAAAGCACTCGAGTGCAGCTGGCCAAAGGCAAAATAGCCCTTCTAAACGCAAGGGACAAGTTCAAGGAAGCCGCCAGGGCCTGCGCAGACATTCAGGAAGAAACTCTTAAAAAGGCCGACGAGAACAACCAGGCAGCATTCTACGGTGAATGCGCCATCGCCCAGGCAGCAAGCGGACAGTCGGACAAGGCTCAGGAATCCCTCAAGATGGCGGGCAAGCGCTCCGACAAGAAGAGCGGATTCTACGCCTACACCGCAGCTCGCATGGCAGAACTCTCTGGCAGCAGCGAAGCAGATTCCCTCTACCGCGTCGCAGAAGCTAAAGCCATCCAGGGCAACAAGCCCTACAACACAGCCACCATCCTCTACCATCGCGCTCAGCTGAGGTCCACCTCCAAGCAGGAGGCCGAAGACCTGAAGCTTCGCTGCAAGAACGCCTTTGAGCTGATGGGCCTTCCCAACAACGCCAAGCGTTGCGAAGAATAAACGAAAAAGCAAACACGCAACACGTTTATCGGTTCTAGTGAAAGATTGCAAAAAAGGCGCCAGCAAGGCGCCTTTTTATACATACCAAAAGATTGACAGAATTTAGTTTCCTGATACGGGCGCTGTTGTATCGGCAGCCACGTTATCCGTTGCCAGGGAATCCACGGGCGGATCCACATTCAGGGAATCCTTGGCCGGTTCCTCAACCTTCTTCATGGAAAGCAGCTGATTATACACCACAGCCGGGTGAATCTTGCCTTCGGCCATGCCATCAATAAGAGTCTTGACCTTCTGGAAATTTTCGTCCTTATCCTTATCAGCAATCAATCCCCGGTAACCAAGCAAGCGCAAGGTCTTCGCGTAGAATCCAGTGCGGAATGTCTTGAAGCGAGGCTGCATCACGTCGTTGAGCAGGGCTTCCAGGGCAAGTTCCGTCTGCATGTTATCCAGCTCGAAACTGCGGTACATGGTGCGGACATGTTCAGGAATCGTGGTGTCAGGACTATCAAAGTAGGGGCGCATTACATCTGCAGCAGCTGCCTTATCGGGATAAGGACCGCGAGCCAGACGCAAGGCATAGTAAAGGGCTAGGCGCCACTGCTCGGGAAAAACCTTTGTGGCCCTACGAAGCACAACAAAGTCGGAAGTATCGGGAGCATCCACCGGGGTTACGCCACCTACGAAATAGTAGGGAGTGTAAAACAGGCTATCCAGTTCCGTACAGAGGTTTGCCACATGGCCCAGGTAGGCATATTCCTTACCCGTCAGGTAGCTTTCGCCAAGCTCCGTAAGGCCCTTGATCCAGAAGAGGCCCGCCACAGAAGCGTCGTGACCTGCGGCCACGTAACGTACAGAGGAGGCCTTGGGCAAGAAGGATTCATCAAAGTTGGTATCGGGAAGAGGCTTTGCCAAATGGAAAGCCGCTGCCACCAAGGCTATCGCCAATATGAGAGCACCCAGATACCGCATTCGATGTCAAACCCTTTTAGCGAAGGCTGTCAGCAAGACGTTCCAGAGCGTCAACGCATTCGCTTGCGAACGCCTCAGGCTTGCCGCTACGCTGGTAGGCAAAGTTCAAACCGCTGGAGCTGTTCAACACGTGGAACTTGCGCTTGCCACCACCGTTCTTGATGGCGTTAAGCACAGTCTTTGCATCGCCGCCCTGACCACCGGGCACGCCGGGAATAGACACGCCAGGAATCAAGAAGGGAATTTCGTGCTGATGGGCAACAGTGTAGGCAGTAATCTTTTCCAATTCCTCGGGGTGCGTTGCACCAACCACTGCACCGAAGAAACCCATGTTTCCGTCCCATTCCATGATCTTGTCGGCCACATGGTAGAAGGCTTCGTTCACATCACGAGGATCGTCGCTACCAATGACAGGCATGTCCTGGAAGTCGTGAGCGCCCTTGTTGGAAGTGCGGAGCAGAACGTAGGCACCGTTCTCAGTTCCTTCGCGAACAAAGGGATTCACGGAATCGGAACCCATCCAAGGAGAAACGGTTACGGCATCAGCCTTGTACACGTCGAAGGCTGCAGTTGCATAGGCAGCACTGGACTTGCCGATATCGCCGCGCTTGGCATCAAGAATCACCGGAATGCCGGCACTCTTGTAATCTTCAATCAGCTGCTGCAGGGTAAGCATTGCCTGAACGCTTACGCATTCGTAGTAGGCGCTATTGGGCTTGACTACGGCAGGCTGCACGTTGCGCTTGAGGCAGCATTCCAGAATTTCGGAATAGAAAGCCTTGATCTTGTCTTCTGCAGAACCTGCGGAAACGCAAGGGTCTATGAGCTTCAGGACAGGGTCCATACCCATGCAGACCGGATTGCCGCACTTTTCAACACGCTGTTCTAGACGATCATGAAAGTTCATCTTAACCTCGACCTTACTTGAGTTCGTCCTGAATCAGGGCAGCTTCGTAGGAAAGAATACCGTGAGCCACGGAAACGTTCAGGGATTCCAGATCGCTGCTCATGGGGATCTTCACAGTTTCGTCGGCAAGTTCAATGAAGTAGGGGTTGGTGCCGGCACCTTCGTTACCCACGAGGAAAGCCATCTTGCGGAGCTTGTGCTGGGGGATTTCACCAAGAGACTGCTTACCGTGAAGGTCAGTAGCGATGATAGTGTAGCCCTTGCTACGCAGGAAATTGATCTGGTCAATGAGATCTACATCAAATTCAAAGGGAACACGGAGGAAGGTACCCGAGGAACCGCGGACAACCTTGGGGTTGAAGGGGCTGACGGTACCACGACCGAGGATCATGCCACCAGACTTGAAACCGAGACTGGTACGGAAGAGAGTACCAAGGTTACCCGGATCCTGAACAGCGTCAACAAGAGTCAGGATGCTACGGCTGGTATCGTATACCGGCTTGGTGCTTGCGATACGGGCAACAGCGATTACACCCTGAGTTGTAACGGTAGAGGACAGCTGCTTCATCTGGTCGTCGGTCAAGATATTGATCTTGATTTCGGCTTCGTTGATGGCATCGATGAGAGCTTCGTCGTTGAAGCTTTCCACCATATAAACGCCGCTCACCAATTCACGGTGATGCTTGACAAGTTCTTCGACCACATGGACGCCTTCACCCAGGAAACGGCCTTCGCGTTCACGGCCCTTTTCGGTAGTGAGAGCAAGGAGCTTACGGAACCAAGGGGGATTGGAAACGACATCTTCGCTTGCTTCCACCTGGGCAACGCGTGCTTCCAGTGCGGTTTCATCCAACACCTCTTCGACATTGCCTTCTTCCTTCTGCTCGGGGCGCTGACGATAGATAGGAGCGCCTGCCTGAGCAAAGTCACGACGGGGGCGACGGTCATCGCGGCCGCGGCCACCGAAGCCACGGCGTTCTTCACGGTTACGATCTCCGAAGGGACGATCGCCAAAACGGCGGGGACGACGTTCACGATCAAAGGGGCGGTCACCATCACGACGGTCATCGCGGTCGCGGAAAGGACGGTCGCCATCGCGACGAGGACGGTCATCGAACCTGCGGTCATCACGGCCACGGAAAGAGGGACGGTCGCCAAAGGATCTGCGGTCGCCGCGACCTTCGTCGCTACGAGGGTTACGGCGGTCAGTAGCTTCGCTTACACCGAACTTGCGGTTCAGGGTAGACTTTACGGTACGCTTTTCGTTATTTTCTTCGCTCATAATTTTTCCATTTTACCTAGGACTTTAGCTTGTCCATAATTTGTTTGGCGACGGATTCCCCGTCAATTTTCAAAAGTTTATACAAGGCGGAAATTTCACCCTGTTCCACAAAGTTATCCGGAAGGCCAAAGCGCAACAAGCGCTTGTCTGTAAGGCACATGTCCATAAGAAGTTCACCGATGGCGGAACCATAGCCGCCCACCAGGGTGTTATCTTCCAAGGTAACGATTACCTTGTGGCTTTCAAGAAGGCTTCGGTAGCATTCCTGGTCCAGCGGCTTGATAATACGGGCATCCACCAAGGTGGGGTTGTATCCGTTCTCGCGCAGGACCTTTGCGGTCTTCTTCAATTCATTAGTCATGAAGCCAGCGCCCAGCAGCAAGATGTCCTTACCCTGTTCAAGAACCTTGGGCAATTTGCTGTCAAAGTTCTCTGCAGGCGGGAGCAGTTCTTCTGCCAGAGCTGTACCGCGGGGATAGCGGATGGCAACAGGCCCATTCATGTCGATGGATGCCTGGATCATATCCCTAAGTTCATTTTCGTTGGACGGAGCCAAGATGGTAAGACCAGGCACAGTCCTCAGGAAAGACAAGTCAAAAGAGCCGTGATGAGTAGGACCGTCGGCACCAACAAGGCCGGCGCGGTCAAGAACCAGAACTACGTGCAAATTCTGCAGCGCGATATCATGGATAATCTGGTCGTAGGCTCTCTGCATAAATGAAGAGTAGATGGCCACCACGGGAACAACACCGTCGCAAGCCAAACCTGCAGCAAAGGTCACCGCATGTTCTTCGGCAATACCCACGTCGATAACACGGTCCGGCAGTTCCTTGGCCACAATGTCAAGACCGCAGCCCGTGGGCATGGCGGCAGTAATACCGATAATACGGTTGTCCTTCTTGGCAAGCTCCAGCAAGGTCTTTCCAAAGACGCTGGTGAGCGACGGATTCTTTCCGCCAGGTACCAGCGGGAGACCGCTTTCCGGATCGAAGGGGTTGCAACCGTGGAACTTGGTGGGGTTCTTGACTGCAGCATCAAGACCGCGGCCCTTCTCAGTAAGGACGTGCACAAGGCACGGGCCCGGCTGATTCTTGACACGTTCAAGAATCATCACCAGTTCATGAATGTCGTGACCATCAATTGGTCCAAAGTAACGGATGCCCAGGTCCTCGAAGAACTGACCGGGTTTCACAGCAGTCTTTGCAGCGCCTTCCACCTGCAGGAACAGGTCGCGGAAACGACTACCAAGAACGCCAGGCAGACGCTTCATCAGGCGGTCCAGGTCGGAACGCATCTTGTTGTAGACCGGATCGGAAATAACGCGGTTCAGGTACTTGCTGAAACCACCCACGTTAGGAGCGATACTCATCTTGTTATCGTTCAAGATGATGGTCATGTTCTGCTTGGAAATGCCAGCATTGTTGATGGCTTCGTAAGCCATACCGCCAGTCATGGAGCCGTCACCAATAACGGCAACAACACTGTTGTGACGGTTAAAGTGGTTACGGGCAACAGCAAAGCCAAGGGCCGCAGAGATAGACGTCGTGGCATGGCCTGCACCAAAGCAGTCATACTCACTTTCATGACGCTTAAGGAACCCAGAAATGCCATTCTGCTGGCGAAGAGTTTCAAAGCGGTCGAAGCGGCCAGTCAAAAGCTTGTGCACATAGGCCTGGTGGCCAACGTCCCACACGATCTTGTCGTCGGGCGTATTGTACACATAGTGCAAGGCAAGGGTCAGCTCAACCACACCCAGACTGGACGCAAGGTGACCGCCATGCTTAGAAACCTGGCCAATAATCGTCTCGCGAATCTGAGTTGCGAGAGCGCTCAGTTCCTCGACAGAACAATGCTTAATGTCCAGGGGGGACTTGATGTCTTTTAAATCCATTACTTAACCCTAGTAATGATGAATGCAGCAATGGAACGAAGAATGGTTGTATCCCGCTTCAGGCTGTCCAGAGCACGGATGGATTCTTCGTAGAGTTCGTGAGCTCTTTCGCGGGACTTTTCCAGACCCACCAGGGCAGGATAAGTGGCCTTGCCCTTTTCCACATCGGATCCAACATCCTTGCCCAGTTCCTCGGTAGTAGAAACGATATCCAGGATATCGTCCACAATCTGGAAGGCAAGACCGATGGAACGGCCGTAGTCGCGAATAATCTTGATTTCTTCCTCGGAAGCATTTGCCAAGCGAGCACCAACTTCCAAGGAGGCTTCGATAAGGGCTGCCGTCTTGTGGTAGTGGATGTAGTCTACCAGTTCCAAGTCCACCTGCTTACCTTCGCTTTCGATGTCGATCATTTCGCCACCGATCATGCCGTAGGTACCAAGCAAGTGTGCAAGAATTTCAATAGCCTTGGCATTGCCGGTCTTGCCCATCATTTCGAAGGCGTGGATGCAAAGGGCATCGCCAGCCATCACAGCGGTAGCTTCACCGAACTGCTTGTGGGAAGTAGGCTTTCCACGGCGGAAATCGTCGTCGTCAATGCAGGGCAGGTCATCGTGAATCAGGGAGAAGGTGTGGAGCATTTCCAACGCACTCATAGCGTAGTCCACAGAGTTACCCTTGCCTTCGAACATATCAAAGGCGGCACGAACAAGAGCCGGACGCAGGCGCTTGCCGCCAGCGAACATGGAATAGCGCATGGCCTCATGGAGGCGGCAGGGGCGATCCGTTACCGGGGGCAAAAGTTCATCAAACTTGGCTTCCGCTTCCTTGGAGATGCGGGACAAATAATCGAGAGCTACAGCAGCTTCTTTTTCAAGATTTTCCATACCCCAAAGATACTTAAAAAGGGGCCCGCACGTGGGTCCCTTTCCGCATATTAGCCCCCAATAGGGCATTCAAATCTATGTTTCAAAACTAGTACAGCACGCCGTAAATCTTTACATCGTCTATGAAGATTTCGTTTCCACCACTGGGGAAGAAATGCAGCTGTTTCACATGGTCCTTGACACTGTTCCAGGCCTTGGCGCAAGACCATATTTCATCGGCGTTGATGCAAAGTTCAGAAGGCTTGACTACATACTTCTTCCAGTCACCAGTCAGTTCGATCCAGTCCGATGCAGCCTTATCCTTCTTGGTGTAGGATTCCCAGTTTTCCAGAGAAACCTTGACCTTGCCGTAAGACTTGCTGGAACCAACCTTAACTCCCTTGGCGTAGAACTCAATGGAATCCACAGCGGAGAAATTCCTGACCTTGTCCATGCCGGTACCCACAAGCACCCAGGCGTAAGGGTCCATTCCTATTTCGTAGCGGGTATAGAAGACATTGGAGCCACGATCTTCATCCATCTGCAGATGGTCTGCCAGCAGGTGGGTTCCATCCACCTTGCCGTTCGCAAACTTGAAAGTAGAGCCTTTGTACAGGGTATCCACGCTCATGTACCAGTTCGGATCATCTTCCTCGAAGTCATACAGGAACTTCACCGGGTTCAAGCCCACAAAACCTTCCTTGGGAGCCTTGATAGACCACTCCACAAAGGGAACGCTATCCTGCTCGTGTACAAAGTAAATCGTCAGGGAATCGCCTGCAGGAAGTGCGGGCAAAACATAGGCGCCAATCTCGTTTGTCTTTACCAGAACATCCAATCCGTAAACGCCAACCCATGCAAACTCTTCACCACTATCAAGAGTAACCTGGCTTGAAATCGCAGAGGACTCAGCCAATTTCAAGGTATCTATTTTAGACAAACTAATGGCATCATAGACCTTGGAGAAGGAACTTACGCCAAGAGTTGCAGTCAAGCGGTATTCCCCAGAATCGGGAAGGGTCATAGCGACCTTTCCATCTAAACCTGCAACCAGGTCGGCCTTGACAAGGTCGTTCTGCAAGGTGAAGGCTTCCACCATGTGGTCCTTAAGCCTGATGGATACGGATGCATTTGCCGCAGGGGTTCCATCTTCTTGCAGGATGATAATCTTCTTCAGTGTATCCACAGGAGCTTCCAGGGAGTCCGCAGGATCTTCCTTGGTGGAGTCGACCGGGGCCACCACCGGCTCCTTATAGCTTTCGTAGGCAAACTCGGTGGGAGTAAAGTAGACCTGTTCCTTGGACAGAACCTTCTCGTAGTCTTCACTGACAAAGTACAGCTGCAGGGAATCGTTTGCCGGCAAGGCAGGAAGAACGAACACGCCATTAGCGTCAGAAGGCACCAGGATGTCTGTGCCGAGCACACCCACCCAAACAATGCCGGAGCCATCGGGAATGTCGGTCTCGCCCTTCATGACTGCAGTTGCCACCAGGGGAACAGAGTCAAGGGCTGCATAGCTCTCTGCGGAAACCACCTTGGTAAAGGCAGCACCATTGTATACCACAGTCAAACGGAAATCGCCCTTCTCAGGGACATCAAGGTTAAAGCGACCCATGCTGTCGGTATAGGCGTCAGCCACCACGATGGAGTTTTCCGCCTGAGCGGAGGCAGCCATGTGATCCACTTTTCTCAAGGCCACGCGGGCATTGGGAGCAACCTCGCCATCGACGTGAGCAACGATACCGTTTGTGGTGATGCTACCAGGACCACCAGCAACCCCTTTCTCATCGGAACAAGCCAGCATACTCAAAGAGCCGGCTATTGCCAGGGGCAAAAGAAAATATGAAAGCTTTCTCATTTTTCCTTCTCCTGAAGGGGTTTAACAAATGCCAGGGGGAACAGCTGAATATTCAACTGGAAAATCGTGTTGTCTCCCGAACCTTCCTGAGATAAACGTAGTAAATCCGTGCGGAATTCGTTGATCTTTTCACGAATCAGCTGGATATCATCCATGTTAAACGTCATGGTGACGGTGCTGATATCGCGAAGATGGGGAGCATGGCGTTCCAGGGACTCGCCTGCAAGCGCGATGGTATCTTTCTGGAACTGACGGACAGCGGCAGAGCGCCAGTTTCCACCGGTGCTGACGAAAGTGTCGTTCACCTTCCAGAATCCCTCGCGGTCCGTAGAAATCATGTTCAAGTCGGCAAGGAGCTGAACGGCGGCCTTGGCCTCCTTGACGGTAATCTGCGGGGTACAGCACTCCGCAAGGCCCTCGTAGTCATCCTTGAAACGGCTAATGCCGATAATGGAACGGATGGCGTTGTAGTACCAATGGCGATAGAATTCCAGTTCCTTCTTGGCCAGAAGCTTAAGGGAAACACCCTTCAAGGCCTGCATGCGTTCGTAATGCTGCAGGGCCTCATTGTCGGTCTTTGCACGACCGAAGAACACCATTTCAGTCCAGTAGGCAGTTTCCTTTTCGTCTAGCCCGAAAAACTCCGCCAGCGGCTTAATATAGCTGGTAGATAGATGAATCTTGCCCTGGGACATCCTCAGGAGGTTACCGGGGTCGGCACCAATCTTCATGGCCATGTAACGCCAGGAAATAATCGACTTACGCTGTTTAAAGTCATCAAACGCGTCGCGCAACCACTCACGGTAATCGGTATATTCAAATATCTGCTTCATAACCTAAAAGATATATCAGCCCGCAATGTAAACAAAGCGTTGCAAATCAATCTCCGTTGTTGAACTTTACAACAACATTAAGGTCCTTGTCACAGGTAGCAATCCATTTGCATTCCGGGGAGTTTTCCAAGGAGGAATCGTCGCAGAACCCTTTAAATTCAAGGATTTCGGGATTTTCGCCATTCGCCCCATAGAACACGTTGTAGCCCAAAAGTCCAGCCTTGGACTTGACTACAGGTTCTTCGCCCATAAGACGACCTGTGATGAAGATTACACAATTATCCTTGTTTTCCAGCTGGGACTCATCCTGCCCTGGTTCGGCAATCCAGCGAATCTGGATCGGCCTAAAGTCAGCCTCAGGGTCCTGCTTGGCGCAGCCGACAAGGCCGACCACAGGTCCTAGACAGAGTGCCAAAGAGGTAAGTATCCTGGAACAAGCCATGACCTACCCAGGGAGACCTTAGCGGACTCGCTTGAAAGTTGCGCTGGTAACGCGGTTTCGACCGCTTTCCTTGGAAGCGTACAGAGCCTTGTCTGCACGTTCAAACAGACGCTTGGGATCTTCGCCGGCCACCATTTCGGCAATACCGAAGGAGCAGGTCACCTGCTGCTGAGGAATCAGCTTGGCATTCTCGATTGCCATACGGAGTTTTTCAGCAAGGAATTGAGCGTTCTGGATAGGCGTATCCGCACAAAGAATCACAAATTCTTCACCACCCCAACGAACCAGGGCGTCGGTATTGCGGATCTTGCTCAGGATCAACTTTGTAAGACCGACAAGGACCTCGTCACCCACGTTATGGCCATAGGAGTCATTGATATTCTTGAAGTGGTCGATGTCCAAGATGATGAAGGATACAGGACTATCGTTCTTGATAAGATTTTCCTGTTCACGGAGCAAAATGCTGCTGAAGCCAGCACGGTTGAGACATCCAGTAAGGGGGTCTTCCTTACTGCTCTTCTCGTACTCGCTCTTCTCGATTTCCAGGGCGCGCAAGTTCTTTTCCAGTTCCTCACGTTTCTTCTTGGCTGCAGCTCGTTCACGGCTATAATCAAAGAAGCGGATAATCAAGATAATGAAGAAGGTCACGAACCACATGGCCACCAGGGCCGTCACCAGCTTTTCCTTCTGGATCATCTTGCCCTTGAAGCAAAGGCCGCGAATTTCCAAGGTTCCGTAACCAAGGGGAGCGTTGGTACCTGTCTGGATTTCGATAAGGGGAATGTTGCTCAGGTCTACACGGGCATTATGAACGTTGATCTCGTTCTGGGCAACCCACCAACCGGCCACACGGAATTCCTGGGGAACAAAGACGGCAGGGTACTTTTCTTCTAGAGGGAAGAATTCAATTTCGTTAAACTTGAGGGAGGTTTCGTCGCCTTCGCGGGAGAACGCAGGATCAAAGCCACGCATGTAAAGACGAACGGTTCCTTCGCCACGGGGCTTTACCCATACAAAGATGCTGTCGTACTGAGACAAGTCCTTGCCATGAGCCTTACCATCGCCGAGGAAGATCTTGAGACCCACGTAAGGATAGGCATACCCCTCGCGAAGCTCGTAGTCGACCACGATAGAAGAATCGGTCTTGCTCAACTGGACGGCAGAAGAACCGCCATCAGCAGAGTCCGTCTCCACCATCAGGTAGGGATAGTCCACAAGATTCAACATTTCGATCTTGTCCAGGCCATTCTGATAGGACAAGATGGCGATGACCGTAACAGCCAACAGCACCACAATCAGAATGTTCATTCTGAAAAGAAGATAAAGCTTTTCCAAAAGAATCGACATGGGTATCTACAACCTAACCGGATGATTTGCTTGATAATATATAAAATCGCCCCCCTGTAGCAAGGGACTAACGCCTCATCCAACCGCTTAGACGGCCAATAATGGGCCTAAGGGTGTCAGCAAGTTCCTTCTGGGAAGGTTCATTGGGATGTCCGTGGAGGCCTTCATTCACAGTTTGCACCGTCACGAACTCCACATCCTTCTTGCCAGCGGCGATTTCCGCATCGTAAACCTGTTTTACGGTGGGAGTCAGGTCGTCATTAGGCCAAATCTTGGTTGAAACCAGCAGGAACTTTACACCGGGATGGGCGGAGCGAAGCTTGTTCAGCATTTCCGCATAGGTTTTCTTGAATTCACCCTTATCTCCGTAGGGAGGATTTCCCTGGAAATCGTTGATTCCAAGGAAAACTACAATGACCTGAGGGTGGAAGTCTTCAAAATTCCACATCAACTTGGAGGAATCTGCCGGATTGGACAGCTTCGCCACATCAACTGGGGCTTCGCCGGGCACTGTGTACTGGTACAGACGAGGAATTTTCCACTCAGAAACGATATTATCGTAATTACGGACAAGTCCGCGACCGCTGAAGGCGTTTACCTGGAAATTCGCCTTGTATCCATCGGCAAGCAGGAAGGCATAGCTCTTGGAAGCATTTGTAGTCTCAAAGACGTGGTCTTCCTGATCACTGACATGGCCCTCAACACCGTAGCCCACGGTAAAGGAGTCCCCTATAAATTCAATGCGGCGACTGTTATGCTTTGGAGCATCCAGGAACTTGCCCTTTGCATCGGTCTTGATGCCAAAAAGGGTTACCCCACCCGGATTGCTTTCACTGATTTTGATCAAACGATAGAGGTGAGGCTTACCATCGGCAGCAACCTTAACCTTGTGCCTTGCTTTATCACCAGAAATAAACAGACCAATCTGCTCGCCATCCTGATCAACACGCCAGCGGGCCTGGCCCTCTATTTCAAACTCCAGGGAAGATGCCTGAGCATTGAACTGGACCATGGCCGCAGGAGCACTTGTGCGGCAGAAGCTTGCCCCATGTTCCCAACGACCGCTAAAAAGAAAATCCTTGGAGCTATTCAAATTGCCCTCCGCTGCAAAAATCGTCGACGACAAAGCCAACGCAAATACTACAGAACATAACTTACGTTTTCCAACCATATGGGGAATAGTAGAAAAAGGTTTTCGAACAAAATTGCAAAATAGTGTAAAAACTCTTACTACATTATGGGTATGAATTGGCGAAAATGGAAACAATTCGTCCGGCGAGGCTGCATTCTCGCCCTACTGGCCTACAGCATCATGCTGGGCGTTTCCGCATTTGCAGACAACGTCACAAAGGATGAAAGATCACCATCCATCCAGAAACCCGCCCCCGGATCAGAGGGCGACACCTTGACTCGGGAAGATGCCCGCATGGCACTTCTAGTATACAAGATTCTCGACAAGAACGGGAACATCCAGGGAGCCAACCTGGAAAAAGGAAAAAAACTATTTCTGCAGAACTGCAGGCCTTGTCATGGAGACGATGGTAGAAGGCTGAATTTCGCACTACTCACAGAAGCGCCCATATACATGGGACAGAGGGCACGGGAAGACATGCCCACATTCTGGCACCAGGTGAATTTCGGGGACGAAGAGCGCAGCATGCAAGCCTATATCGACGAGTTCACCTTGCAGGAACTCATAGACATTGCAGGCTTCGCCCAGACCCTACCCTAGCGTGAGGGCTATAATTCTTTCTTTCCGATAACCTTGAGCTCTCGAATAAAGCTCAAGTCAAGGGTTTCGTGTTCCTGCGCTCCGTAAACCTGGATATCCAAAGTCTGGGGCGACTTGGCCAGACGAAGACTGTGAACAAAGAATACCTTTTCCACTTCCTTGGCGGTACGCTTGGCGGGATCCTTGACCTTGGCGCCAACCAAAGTGCCGACAGTCTTCGCATAACGCAGAACCTTGACCAGGTCAAAGGTACTGAGCTGCTGATAGGTGTTGCCGTACTTCGTGGAATTGAGAGCTGTCTGGATTGTACCTTCGTCGGCGTCGTCCTTAAGTTCATAGTCCGGGGCCTTGGTATCATGCCAGGTGCAGACAAAGTCCTTGCGCCATTCCTCTGCGGGTGCGGCAGCCCTGTTTTCATTCCTTCGTTCCACGAAGGGGCAGTAACCAAAGTTCTCCAGGAATTCAAACACGCGACTTTCACATTCCGGTTTCAGGATAAAGCCATAGCCCGGAATATACTCCTCGGTGCATTCCACAAACTGCGGGAACTTGGACAGCTGCGCAAGCACACCTTGATCCTCGATCTTTAAAAGACGAACCGTCTGGACCTTGGCGCCGTAATAGGAGGCGTTCCATTCCTCGATAGTCGAGGCCACATTTTCGGGAGGCTTAATCCAAGTCTTGAAATGTTCAATTTCGGATTCCGGAAGACCGCACTTCAAACCCTGCACATAAGTTTCGCGATTTAGGTTGAATCGCATGTACACTTCGTCCGTTTCCACCTTGGCAAGGCAAGCCAAGGTAAACAGCACTCGGGCAGAAGTTCCTGTTGAAGTAATCAACTCAAAGTTCGGAAGGCAGGAAATGCTTTGTTCCGGGATGGATGCCATCGACTTCTCCACCCAGTCCTTACCAGACTGATCTAACACCACAGAAGAAATCTTGCCTTTTGCCATCTTAAACTGAACAAGACCCAGGAGCCAAAGTTCTCGCAGAACGCGGGGCAGGTAATCCCAGGGCAATTCCTTGTTCTTGTCTTGCAGACGGGAACTGGGATCAAGAACCCACATAAGGTAAGAAGCCTCCACGATGGACTTCGGGGATTCCAATTCCTTAAGTAGCTTGGCGCAATGACCGCGATCTCCACGGAAACGTTCCTTAAGCCACCAGGATAGAACATCCTGGTGAAGCCTGAAACCATTCTTACGGATGAAATCAAGCGCTGTTTCAGAAGGAACCAAGCAAGAATCCTCAAGTTCCAGCCATTCGTTCTGAATCAGGAAATTAAAGATCAGGGATAGTTCATTCTCTGCAGCACGTTCAGACACCTGCTTTGCAGCAACAAGAGCATCAAGGCAAATCTGATAGCTGCGCCTGTGAATGGCACCGCTGGTGTTAACCTTCAGTTCCTTGCGCATTGCAAAGGATAGTACAAGACAGATATGCCAGTCAATCAGATTCTGGTAGGTTGAGAAAGTCCCGTTGTCGGAAACCTCTTCCTCCGGCTCATACTTCACCGCGTCATAAAAATCCGAAAAACCGTAATAGACAAAATTCGAAGCGGATGCAGTACGCCACAGCACAAAATCGCGACACATGTCCAACAAAAACTTTTGAAGGTCACGGCTCTTGCTCACGGGAACTGTCAAGCGAAGTTCCGTGAGAGAAAGTCCACGTTTGTCGCTACGATAGATGAGGCTAAGACAACGACGCTGCCAGGGTTCCATCTTGGAAACTTTCTCGGCAACACGCTTCTTATCGGCAAAATGCTTCAACACATCCGACTGAATCAGAGCGTTGTTCAGCAAGCCTTTCTGACCAAAAGCTCTCGCATGGACACTGCGCAGGAGCTGCTTGGACATCCCATCAAAAAAATCATTCAGTACAATCATTGCTCACCTAAAAAACAGGAGTGCAAATTTAGATAATGAAATTCTTTATGTCATTCACGTTTTCGGCAACCTTCTGCTTCATATTCCAGATTCTGGAGAAGGTCTTGCCATAATGCTCATTCACAACGCGATTGTCTAGAATCAGGACCTTGCCGGAGTCATTCTCGGTACGAAGCAGGCGGCCAAGTCCCTGGCGCAGCTCCATGTAGGCTTCCGGAACAAAGTAATCCTTAAAGGAATTCTTGCCTTCGGCCTTCATCTTGTTGGAAACACCTGCAACCAGCGGGTCCATAGGATTGGGGAACGGAAGCTTGGGAATGACCAGAAGCTTCAAGGCATCGCCCGGGAAGTCAACCCCCTCCCAAAGAGTCTGACAGCCGAGAAGGCAGGCGCCCCGTTCCTTACGGAACATGGATACAAGACCATCCAGGGAGCCATCTACATGCTGGCACAGAAGCAGTTTGTTCTTTTGTGCAAACAGAGGAGCGAGAGCCGCCTGTGCTTTCATCATTGCAGAGATACTGGTGAAAAGCACCATGGTATTTTCTGTTGACTCCGGAAGAATCTGGCACAAAGTATCGTTCAAGGCATCGTTGTATTCAGGAGCGGAAGGCTTGGGCAAATACTTTGCCACCATCACGGAACGCTGTTCTTCCTTGAATATTTCGTTATAGACTCTTAGGAAGGGAACCTTGCTTCCGGTAAGCTTATCCATCCCCATCTTTTGAACAAAGTAAGCTAAATCGCCTTGGACAGCAAGGGTTGCCGAGGTAAAGGTGGCCGACTTGATCCAGGGGTAGAATTTTTCAGTCCAGGCAGAGCCAGAATTCAATGGGTAGGCATGCAGCTTAATGGTATGAGGATTGAAAGGTTCTTCCATGAAGAAGACCCAGTCCTCGCGAGAAGCCTTTACCAGGAACTCAAAGTCCGACACGAACCTGGAAATTTCAGTCATTCGCCCGTTAAGATCGCTCATCAAACCAACCAGGCGTTCCCCAAGTTTCTTTGCAGCAACACCCGATGCAAGGGATTCTGCAGCCTTGAGAGTCTTTGCACACTGGTCAAGGAAAGACGCAGGATCCGCATCATACTCAGCCATGACACTGGACGTATAGGTAAAACCGTTACGAGTCTTCTGCTTGGCAAGCTTCTTGCCGATTCTCATGAAGAAACGATGCAATGACTTTTCCGTTTCAGAAAGGGCTTCCAAAGTGTTGGCACACGCTTCGTGAAGTTCCACTTCCTCTGCTGGAATCTGGGCCTGGATTTCTGCAACAAGGCCATCCTGCTTACTGCGGGAAGGAACCAAAGTCTTGATGATATTGCGAAGACCAAAGAAGGAAATCGACCTACCAAAAGTCTGGTTACTGATTTCCGGCAAGCGGTGGGCTTCGTCAAATACAATATGCTCGTACAATGGCAGAAGCGCGAATTCCAAGGACATGTCCGAAAGGAACAGGGAATGGTTCACTAGAAGCAGGTTGGAATTCATGGCGCGACGCTTGGCTGCCATGGCAGGGCACTTCAGATAATGAGGGCACTTTTCACCAAGGCAGGACTTGGCAGAACTTGCCATCTTTGACCAAAGGACACGATTACGTCCCTGGCTAAAGGAGGTACACTCATTCACGTCACCGGTGGTCGTCTCAAAAACCCAGGGCACAATGGCCATGAAGGAATCGCGTTCCTCAGGCAGCAAAAGATTTTCGGAAGAGTCTAGAATCTCCTGGAACTTTCTCAGGCACAGGTAATTTTCACGACCCTTCAATACAGCAGGTTTCAGCTTGCCCTGGTACAGATTGGCAATAAGGGGAATATCCTTACTCCACAGCTGATCTTGCAAAGTGCGGGTGGCGGTACTGATGACTACACGTTCGCCGGAAACGGCCTTATTGGCTGCAGCAACCAAGTAGGAAAGAGACTTACCAGAACCCGTCGGGGCTTCAAGAACACAAAGGCCACCCTTATGCATGTTGCGTTCCACGACGGAAGCAAGATCCTGCTGGTTATGGCGCACCTGGAAATTTTCCATCTTCTTTGCCAGAAGTCCGTCTTCCTTGAAGAATTCGCTTACCCTAGGAGCACGGGATCTTTCCGCCACATCTTCCAAGGGTACATCGGGAAGCTTATAGTTCGGCAAAGTCTTTTCACCGGATTCACAAGGCCAAATCATGGACCAGTCAGAGCCCTTGGCGACACGGGAAAGTGCATCAGCAAGCCAAGGATCAGCACACTGGATTTTTTCAAGAGCCATCACAAAGAGACGGCCACATGCGTCTGCGTCGGGCAAGGCGCGATGGGCCCTGCTACGGGGAATATCCAGTTCTTGAACCAAGGTTTCAAGGCGATGGTTGGGAATGTTCTGGTAGGCAATTCTAGATACCGTCAGGGAATCCCACACCGGGTGGTTGTCAAAATTCAAACCCACCTTTGCAAAAGTCTGGCGCAGGAACTTGGAATCAAAATTTGCGTTATGGGCAACAATGGGCAATTCACCGATGAAATTGAAAACCTTGCCCGCTAGGGTTGCAAACGTTTCAGCACCTTCCAGGTCAGCCTTGCTGATACCGGTAAGATTTTCAATAAAAGGGCGAAGCTCCGCTACAGTCGGCTTGACAAGATAATCCACAGACTCGCCGGGAACTCCATTCTCGAAACGGACAAGGGCCACCTCGATGATTTCATCCTTTTCAAAATCAAGGCCTGTGGTTTCCAAATCAATGGCAACAAAAGAGGGAATCTTTTCCATATGCACTTCCATTATCGAAATCTAGGGCAGAGACGGCACTGCAGGAACAAGCTGTTCCAGGGTATTTTCACCGTTGCCGATTTTCAGGGTATCATTAATTGCACGCCAGGGCGATCCGTAGCGGAAAGGTTCAACGGAGCCACCATCCGGAATAACCTTACCCTCTTCCGGGTAATAGTAGTCCATAAAGTATCCGCCTTCTACCAGGTCGCTAAAATTAAATTCTCCGTTCACACACTTTTCGATAAAGTCGGAACCGGATTCAATAGAATGTAAACGGACAAGTGCACCATCCTTTGCCCCGGGAATTTTTCCACGAAGAGTTGCCAGTTTCAACTTGCTTACCGTTTCAATCTTTTGAAGTTTCTTGTACTTAAGCTCGATGACCGTATCGCGAATTCCATTGCTGTCGGCAGCAGCCAAGGTTGTATCCATATAGCCCATCAAGAAATTCATGGCCAAGTCAGTCTGCCAGGGAGCAGTCTTCACCACTGCAAAGCGGACAGGGTCCACCTTCACCACTTCCATCTTTACCGTATCCTTGTTGATAGCCATATAGAAGGTATTTTCTAGGGAATCCAGCTTGGGCTTATCAAAGATGACATACAGGGAATCATCCGGAAAAACGGACTTTGCTCGAGATGCCATGTAGGCACTGTATACGACCGGAGGCATGGTGTCATTTTCCATCTTATTCCATTCCCATTCAACTTCGTTACGTAATGTGTCAAGGGGACGGAACAGGGAGTCCTTCGCTATGCTGCAGGCAAACTTGTAAAGGATTTCACTCTTGGGAGCAGGGTCGAAATAGAAATTCGGCTTTGCAGACCTGGGGCTCCTATACACAAGGCGAGGATAAATCTTCTCGTTTTCCGGAGTTGTCAGATAACAGTTGGCTGTATCCATAAAGACGGAATCCAGATACACGTTTCTTGAGAAAGTCGCTTCCAGGATATTTGCGTTAGGCTGATTCACCGATTCCAGTTCCAGCTTGGTGGAGTCCATGTCGGCAACAGCAAGCCATAAGGTATCCGTTGTCGCTTCCGACAGCGTCAAGTCCGCAGTCCATATGCCAACGTGTTCCGTTGCAAGTTCGATTTTCTGGTTGCCGTTTCCGTCGGCAAAGGCCACCACACGATAGCGGCCTGCCTTCAGCCCCGTCAGGGTGAAGTTGCCGGCACTGTCTGCACGGGTCATGTACAGAGGGGGTTCCTTCAGCAGCATGGGCAAGGAATCAAGCGCATGCGTCGTAGTATCGCGATACTTGTCCAGATAATGACGAGTCTCGCGGTCCGCACCCATCAGGAAAAGCCCAACGCTGGGATACTCCTTCTTCCTAGCCATGGCGTCCGTCACAAGGACTCGCCCCGTAAGAGTCAGGGAGTCGATGATGGCCCCTGTGGAAAACACCACCTGGAAAGGCTTGGCCAAAGCGTTTCCCCTCAGGTCCTTGATGCCGCCGGCGAAAGTCACCGTGTAGGTAGTACCTGTATCCAGCACCGCCCTGGAGGTCAACTCCAGAGTCTTGCCGTGAACATCAAAGCGAAGCTTCTTCTCGATGGGAGGCGATATGGAAACCGCCCCGCGGGGAACGGAGGCATTAATCCATTCGTCAAATTCCAGCTTGATATAAAGTTCGTTGGGATGGTTCGTGGTGTTGGGCGCAGGATAGACGCCCGCCACACGGGGCGGCAACTTGTCCTCGGGACCTCCCGAGGGCGCCACCTGCGTTGCGCAGGCTATAAGCAGGCACGCGGCCACCACATATAACAACCAACGTTTCATTAATCGATCAGCTGAATAACCTTGCCCAGACGAGACCAGCGAATCTTAAAGGGCAGACGCCACCAGGTAAAGGGATTGCCCAGGGCGAAAGTCTGGTCGTCGTTCTCGAAGGAGAAGTAAATCACGAAGGCCTTGGCCTTAATGTTTCGCAGGGACACAAAGCCCCAGTAGCGGCTATCCGCAGAGTTATCGCGGTTGTCGCCCATCATGAAGAACTGGGGAGTCTTGACTACATAATAGTCCATAGGCTTTCCGCCAAGAGAAAGCTTGCGACGGATTTCAAACTTCGGGGCTGCAACCACCGCACTGGAATCAACCGCGGTAGAATCCGTTGCAGAGGAATCCAAAGAAGCGCCTGCACCTTCGTCGGCTTCAGCCTGGTGATTCAACATGGCAACATTACCTTCCAAGTCCTTCAGCAAGGAACCTTCGAAGCTCATGTAACTCACTTGCCTTGTCATGCCACCCTTAGCGTGGGGATCAAGCATGGGCAGGTAGCCAATGCGAGCCAGCTCCTTGAAATAGGCAAAGCTCATGACACCGGAAACAGTGTCGCCCTGGGTAAGACGCTGCTGCATCACCATGCGGTTGCGGCGGAACAACTCATTCAAAGCTAGGCCACGGTCATTTTCCACCGGAATCTTAAAGTTTTCAAAGTCGTAGTTGTTGACTTCTACACCGTCCTTGAAAAGAGCCAAATCCAAGGCAACAGATTCATCCGGATTTTCCTGGGCCACCAGAGAACGAAGCCACCACAGCATATCCAGGGAAAGAGAATCAACATACAGGGTATCGCCCACGGAAGGAATCACAAAGGGAGAACGTTCGTCGCGGGGAGATGCAGTCCTGACAGCGGCGGTCCACTTGCCTCGACCCGGCAAAGTATCCTGGCGAACACCATTCACATAAAGACGTCCAGCCTTCATGGCAACCGTATCACCACTGGTGGCAACGCAACGCTTGATGTAATCCTTGGGGCCATCGGCATAGTGAATCACGTGGGGCTGTCCATCTTCGGGCTCGTGATCCCAATAGAAGTTGCCAAGCATCAACGCGTTAAAAAGATGGGTGTAACGGCTAGGATTTCCATCTGGATATTCCGGCTCGCCGGGATAGCGGAAAATCACTACATCACCAGGTACAGGCTCCGCATAGCCAGGGAACTTCTGGTTGCTGAAAGGTATCGGCGAACCATACGTAAACTTGAGGCCAAGCAAAAAGTCACCGGTCTTGAGAGTATCTTCCATTGACCCACTGGGAATCTGGAACGCTTGAATCACGTACTGGATTACAATCAAGGCCAGAGCCACAGGAACAATGATTTCACGGAAAAGGCCCTTAACAAAGCCCTTTGCGGAGAATTTCTTTTCTTCTGATTCCATTTCCATTCCAAGTATTAAAGGGAACGAACTTTCTTGACAAAACTACGGCTAACCAGAAGCTGGGTAGCGTTGCGATCCTTGAGAATCATGACCATTCGACCAACGTCGGACTTTCTGCATTCTGCGATGTAGTCGATGGCAACGATATTGGACCTATGGATTCTCACGAAGTCCCTAGGGTTCAACTTCTTTTCCAACTCAACAAGAGGCGTATCGATAACGTACTGATTGTTGTTGGTATAGACAGTTGTGTACTTTTCTTCGCTATGGAACCGGACAATTTCGTCCACGTTCACGAAAATAATCCGATCCCCCAGCTTTACTTGCAGTCGCTGCATGTAGCCAGCACCATTATTCACCAGGTCCTTCAACTTATCCCAGGAAAAATCACCGACTTCTGCCGTTTCCGTTTCGGCAGCAGGCAACCTCCTACGAACTTTCTCGATAGCGGCAGCAAGGCGCTCCGGTTCCACCGGCTTCAGCAGATAATCAACCGTATCCTCGTTAAAGGCCTGTACTGCAAAATTGTCGTACGCCGTGGTAAAGATTACCAAGGGAACTTCATCCTTTTCAAGTTTATGGAGAACATCGAAGCCATCCATGTCCGGCATCTGTATATCCAGAAAAACCACGTCAGGCAAAAGTTCCTTGATGCGTTCTATGGCCTGGATTCCGGAACCAGCCTCCCCTACAACCTCTATCTCCGAAGCATAAGGTTCCAGTAAAGACTGCATACGCTTTCTTGCCAGCGGCTCATCATCAACAATAAGAGCAGAAAACTGCATTACTTCTCCTTAGAGGAATCCGATTCAACAACAGCCTTTACTGTTGCAACAGGAGCCTTGAAAATACGGATGAGATCCATGGGCATTCCGCTTTCATCTTCGTAAACAGTACCTGCACTAGTCAGGAAACTGAGATTTCCCGAAGCAATTCTCTTAAAGTTCCAATGCGTGGTACTGTCAGACAAAGTGATTTTAACCGTACTGTCGGTAACCACGTAGATTCCCGCCAAGGAATCCACCTGCAGAGTGTCGGCAATTTTCGTTTGCACAATGCTTGCAGACATATCCTCGTTCAGAGTCACGCGAACCATTCTTGCCTTGCAATCGTCACAAGGCATGCGACCCGAATAAAGACCGGGTACATCCTTGGGTAATTCAATAGGAGCAAGATCCGGTAGGGGTTCGGACTTTTCTTCTGAACACGCGACAAAAAGAGTCGCCGCGATAAACAACGGGGCTACAAAGTACTTCATGCCCACAATTTAGCAATTTGAAATTTAAAGGAAAAAATTTAAGGTTAAAAACCGTTGGAACGAACGACCCTAAAGCCCACCATTTGACTCTGATACAGCGGATCTTTTTTATTTCGTTCGGCAGCCGCCAAAGCGGAAGCCTTATCGGACCAACCACCACCGCGGACCACTCGATAATCCCCGTCAACAGCCCCTGTATAGTTCAGAGAACTCGTTGTGGGATAAGTTCCATACCAATCGTTCATCCATTCAGCCACATTGCCGCCCATATCATACAGGCCATAAGCATTTGGCTTATACTGAGCTACTTTTACCGGGCCATTAGTTTGTATATAATAAGCGTATTTGGAAGCAACATCCGTATCCCAATAGTAGGTCGTCGTTGTTCCCGCACGATAAGCAATTTCCCACTCCGTTTCTGTAGGAAGTCGAACTGCCCTTACCTTAAAATCAACACTTAAGTTTTTCAAGTAGCGGGAATCACCAACGCCTTCATAGACATACGCCGTATCAAGGCCAGCAAGTATAGACAAGGCGTTACAGAATAGAACTGCATCGAACCAATTCACGTTTGCAACAGCGATGCTGTCCCCTATTTTATCCATCAATGGAATTTCACCCATCACTTTTTCATAAAGACCTTGGGTAACCTCAAATTTTGATATTGCGAAAGAATCCACCGAAAATGAAGCAGAGCCTCGTTTTAATGTTGTTCCCGGAATGACAACCAATCCAATAAGGGAATCCAGTTTTGCAACGGGATCAATGTTGTTCAGCGAATCTGCTCTTGCAATGGAGTCAAGAAGGGCCAGACTGTCACAAAGGACTTTCAACGAGTCAAAGATAACTAGGCTATCACAAAAGGCTAAGGTAGTATCGGGTTCAGTCTCGCAAACAGAAGCAAGGGAATCCCGTCGTTCGACGTCCAGACAGACGCTTTCGTAATCTTCTGTACCAGAACTCGACGAAAACGCGCTACTAGATGATTTTGCCCTAGAACTGGACGAAGGAGTATCAATTTCGACGGCATCACCATCTGCAATAGAGGAACAGGCTACAAAAAATAGTATAGCCCATACCCCAACGAACAAGTTCCTGATGGCAGCACCTTTCTTCATTATCGAATCACACCGATTCTATACAGTTTCTGCTTAGTCTTTCCGGACTTGAACTTCACCTGCAGGCGAGCAGAATACACATCGGAGCCAAGCTTAGACAAGTCCAGATTTTCAAACTGGTTGCGACCACGAACTACATCGGACATTTTCTTCTTGTAAACGCAAAGGCCAGTAATATCGTAAAGTTCCAATGTAGCAGACTTGGCCTCGGCTCCAATTTCAAAGCGAGCCTTGGCAATACCTCCACGAACCGGATTGGGGAACATAAAGAACTCTGTAATTTCATCCTTGGCCTTGACTTCATCCACCTTCTTCAACTTGGAGGCGTCAAGGAATCCTATGCGCTCGTTGCCGCCGGCAGGAAGAGTCCATGCGGCAGCATTATCAGCGGCATCGGTAGAGGCCTTCTGCAGACGGAATGCAGTTGCTCCGCTACGATGGAAAGCGTAAAGTTCCGGACCTGCAGACTTCTTCGAAGATATCGCATCGGTCACAAAAATACTCATGGGGTAAATGGTTCCCAGGGAGTCCGCATACTCAAAGCTTCCTGCAGCCAGCGGGAACTGGTCCTTTATCTGCTTGCCCTTGCCTGTATAAGCATACACTAGGCCGTCACTGCTAGGCACAAGAATCTCGGGAACATCGTCTCCGTCAACATCAACCAAAAGGGGATCGCTAAGGAAACCCGTCACAGGTGTACCGCGGCTAAGCGTTACCGGGAAATTCGGCAGGGGAACTCCAAAACGGTCCAAAGCATACACCAGGTTGTCGCCCAGGAAAACAACTTCGGGATAGCCGTCATTGTTAATATCGCCCAAGGCAATGCCAGAGGTTTCGTCCTGAATACCGCTGGTACCCGAAGCGCCACGCTTGTAATTCTTGGTCCACAGAACCTTAGAACCCGATACAGCCCTCACAGTACCGCGACTGCCCACAGCAATAGCTTCACTTCTACCATTGCGATCCAGATCCGTACATGCTATACGGAATCGTTCCTGGCTTTTAACACTCGAAGAACCTTCCGATTCCATGGCTCCTAAGGAAACCCAGCTCTTGCCGGCTCCTGCAGGGACTTGCCTTATCACGCCAGCGTCGCCCACGGAAACGATAAAGGTACTATCACCATCAAGACAAAGAGCCATATCCTGAATATCGGAATCATCCCAGAGCACTGGCGGTTCTCTTTCCGAAACCATTTCTCCATTCTTGACCGGAATTCGGAAAATTCGCTTTCCCTGGGCAAAGAAAATCTGGTTTTCGTAAATCATGGGGCCCACCGTGGCAGAATCCGTCAGGTGGATTTCCTTCTGTACAGGAATTCCTGCGCTAAAGCTGGTGCGAACCAAGGCATTCCTATGAAGACTATAGACATCCTTGCCATCGCTGGCAATACCTACCAGCGGGCCGTAACTGGGACCTACACGGTACAGGGGAACCTTCTCCTCCACCACCTTATTGGCAAGGCGGGTTACCGTCACGGAAGTATCCGCATCAAACAAGGTATCGCCCAAGGCATTGAAAACCTGCAGGTTACCGTCCTCTGCGGCGACAACCAGCAACTTTTCTCCATCATTTTCCGGATCGTCAATAAACACGGCTCCGCGAACAGCAGAATTCAAACCAAGTTCACGGGGGAATCCGCTACCTTCGATACTTCCGTCATCAATGGAAATAGTGACTTTCATTTTCAGCGCGCCATAGTTCACCACGCTATCGCCCATGAAGCCATTGGGTGTCTTTTCCTGGCGGGCATCTTCGGGAACCTCTACGGAAATCTTGATACCCGTATAACCGCCCTGGGTCGTCCTGGTATTTGCATAACCGTCGGCACCGATGGACTTTACCACGTCATACTTCTTCTTTTCAGCAAAGCGCTTATGAGGCAACAAGTCGGAACCTGCACCGTAATCGTAGGTATCTTCGCCAAGGGCGTTCTTGAAAGTCTTGCCAATGCTAAGCACACCGTCGGATTCCACCATGGCAATGCCGAATTGATGGTCGCGCAAGGTATCACCGCCCCAGAAGTTGGCTATACCATATTCAAGGGTCTCACGCAGATACCAGTCATTAACGCGCCATACAACAATACCGCTGGCGGGAATGCCTGCATCAAGGGAACTTACATCAAGGATAATGCCGCTCGCCTTCTTCTTATTGACAGAGCACTTGCCCTTGGTACAGATACTGTCCTCGAACACGTAGTTAAGGCTATCGACGGTTACGGTCTTAATCAAGGTGTCGTTGCCATCGTCGTCATCACCGAGAACAACACTGACGTTACCATCCTTGTCCCAGGAACGTTGGCGGTTTTCAATAAGCAGGTATTCGCTACCGCTAAGAGGGACCTTCACAATTTCCGTACCTAGGCCGGTTCCGGCGGCGGAAACTTCCACGGTCACAGGCTTCCCCGCTACCGGGCGAACTTCCTTCACCTGGCTCCAGCCCATGTAGGCGCGCTCCCAGGCTGCAGGCATCGAAGGCAGGAATCCATTGCCGGCGTTATATCCGGCAAAGTCCATCATGTCGTAGTAGCCAAGGCGGGAAATTCCGGTCACCACATCGTAGGTGTTGGGCATTCCCAGTTCACGGCCAATCTGGTTCACCATAATACCGTTCACGCCCCAGTTCAAGCCATCCTGAGAAGCTGTCTCGCTCATGACCATGATAGAACGCAAGGTGTCGATGGCAGACTTTTCGAGAACGATTCCGTTGGGAACCTTGCGAATGGAATCCTTGGAAACGGTATCCGCATAGCTGGAAATATTTTCAAGAGTGTCGGGCAGATACTCCCAGGCGCCAGCATCGATGTATACATCCATGAAGTCAGCAGGAGTGTCGGCACCCTTGGTGCCCATGCTACCGCCATCCACCAGGCGGCTCGCACCAGCATGAATAATCATGTAGGCTCGCTTGGTCGAGGGATTTTCAGAAAGCGGAATTTCAAAGGGGGATTCACCGGACTCGTGGGCAGCCATCACAGCATCATAAACGAACTGTAGATAGTCTCGGCTTCGGGCATCATCGAACTCGGCCGTCTTTTCGCCCTTCAGCTTGCTTGTACGGTTGTAATCGATAATCTGCTTCTTCAGCTTATAGGCGCTGGACGTTTCCGGGAAGATCCTGGACTTGATTACCAGATTTCCGTTACTTGCCTTCTGGTAGTATGCGTTGGCAAAGTCAAAATGCTTCTTCCAATAAGGAACGCTGTTACGACGACCCGTCGGATCCAACTTGTAGGATTCCTTCTTCTTGGTGTCAGAATCAAAAAGGCCCGTTCCCGTTGTCAGGGAATTATCCGGTTTTTCCTCAGCGAACTGCACGCGAATGGCAAACACTTCCAGAGTGTCCACGGCAAAACTAAAAGCAGCAAGCAAAAGCAAGTAGATAACGATATTTCTAGTAAACTTCATCACATCCTCAATCTACAAAAATCATCTAACGCAAATTCTCAAGCAGACTTTCACAAAGGCTATTGTGCCACGGGCTTGAAACTCTTTGGAACGTTCAACTTCCAGGTTCCACCGCTAAAGGGCTTCCCGTGGTTCACCTTCTTCACCCTGATTTCCAGAAAACGTTTCCCGTTACGTTCAAAAACGATGGTTTCAGGCAAAGTCTGGCCCTCAAATTCTCGGAAATCGGAATAGCGCAAGGTCTCGGGCTTTCCATCGCGGCCGGCGTAGCTCAACCGGGTAACACGGGAACCCTGACGATCATAGGTAAAATGCCGGCCATTCACATCCACAGCCTCCACATTCTCGCCATCCTTAAGTGCCTCTCCCGAAATTTCAGGAAGAAGCTTTCCCTCGAACAAGGCCGCCACCTGGTGGATATGAACCAGAGGGAGAGTGTTGTCATTCAAGAGGCCCACCATATATCCAGCACCCTTCACGTAAAGTTTTTCCGTAGGGAATGTCATAGTCCAGCCTTCTTCCGTCCAAAGCATGGATGCAACCCCAATGCCCATGGGACCGGTCAATTCCAGACGGTAGCGCTTGCCGGGAACAGAAAACAGGACTGCATCCAGATTCTGGTCATCCCCATTCTGGACAATGGTCAGCTTGAACTTTGCACGAAGGCTATCCTGGGGAGCGGCCTCCACTCGGGATTCTCCTGCCGGCAAGGAAGACGCCTTGCTACCGGCACACCCTGCAGCAAACAGACAGAAAGCCAACAGGCACAAAAGCAAGGTGATCCCGCCGCAGCGAGATTCCTTCAAGCTAGATTTACGAGAGATCTTCAGCGGCATGACCACCGCCTATTTTTTCTTGTTCAAAAAACGCTTGGCCTCAGGCGTCTTCAGGAAACGCAGAGCCTCGGGATTCTTGGGACGCAAGGTACGGAGTTTCTGGTAAGACGCCGTAGCATCTTCATACATACCGAGTGCAGCTTCAATGGCACCACGATGTTCCCAGTATACCGGATCGTTTTCAATAGTCTTGCCAGAAACAAGCTTGATCGTTTCCAGGGCTTCAGTAAACTTACCCATGCGGTATTCACCCCAAGCCTTGGAGTCAAGGTATGCATCCGAGGGAGCCTTGGACTTTTCCGTAGCCAAGGCCTGCAGCACCATCTGGTAGCCCTTTTCCACATCCTCAGCACTACGGTTCCTTTCAATCAAAGTATAGCCGTAATAGTTCAGCAACTCGGGGCGGTCCACCTTGTCTGCGCGAGAGGAATCCAACAAAAATTCAAACAAAGCGTAGGACTCGTCGCTCATCTCACAACGTTCCAGGATCATGGCCTTCTGGGACATGATATCGTAATTATCCGGTTCCAGGGAGAGGATTTCGTCAAAGTACTTCAAGGACTTCTTGCGGATTTCAAGAGCCTTCTTGTTCACAGAAGTGTCTCCCTTGCCAGCTTCCACAATGTCCGTCGCTTCGGAATTCAACATACGGGCGTAAAAACTGCGGTACAGGACCTTATTCTGCTGAACCTCGACTTTCATCTTCTCCAAAGTGGCAGAATCAGCCACACCGGCCATAGGATTCCACTTGTCCCACACGGCAATAAGGGAGTCCAGCATCTTGTAGGCCTTGTCGTACATTTTCACCATGCCGTAACTCATCGCAAGCATGGCCTTATCCCCACCCATGGCTACGGAGTCCGCCTTTTCAGCATAGCGAACAACTTCCTTATACTGCTTTTCCTTGAAAGCGATATTTGCCAAGGCGTGGTAGGCGTTAGTCACATACACCCTGTTTTCCGCAGAACCAAGATGTTCCGCAGCATACGTCAAGTGAACCTTGGCGCTATCCAACTCCCCGTACAAATGCTCATAATGGCCCAGGAAATTTGCCAGCACCGCAGTACGAACTCCATCTTCGTAATACTTTTTCTTCAGCAAGGCAAATGCGCTATCACGGCTGGTCTCTGCCATGTTTGTCATCAACAGGACAACCATGGCTTCATCTTCGGAGGTTGTTCCAGACAAGGTATCCACAATAGCCTTCACCTCGCCCATTCTCTTCTGGAATACCAGGCCTTGAACCATCTGGGTCAGCAGTTTCTTGTCGCCAGTGGCATCGTGAGCCTTTCCAAAAAGTTCAACAACTGCAGAATCCCGATGCAAATCCAAAAGCAGATTCAGCTGACGCTGGAAAAGGGACTGCATGTAGTTGACATGAGGCAGGAGCAAATCGTAGATACGGACAAGTTCTTCTTCGTCGTGAATGGCTTCCAGAAACAGGCTGTAGTCATAAAGCAAGGGCATGTCCTGATAGCGGGCGGAATCCAGCGCTGCCTTGAAATACTTGCGACTGGAATCGGCGCGGCTTGCCTTCACATAGAGATGCGCAAGAATGGACAACTGGGATGCAGTAACCTTTCCTTCAAGCTTGTTGGCTCGTTCCGCATTTACAAGGGCAACAGAATCAGCGCCCTGGGCAGCAAGGATTTCAACCAGCTTGAACGCAAGGAATCTGTTATAAGGATCCGATTCGGCAGCATGCTGCCAGAACACGTTTGCCAAGGTCTTTTCGCCACGAAGTTCCAAAAGGGAGGCCCTGATAAAGGACTCGTGGGCAGCATCGATATTCTGGGGAAGCCTAGCTTCTTCGACAGGTTGTTGCTTGCCCTGGGCGGCAACCGCAGCGGCAATGGCAGCAGAGTCAGCCGCAGTCAATACGGCGGCATCCTTCTTCGCAGGAGCAGAACTGCATGCACTCATCACAAGTGCAGCCAGCATCATCAGCGAAAAAAGAACAGCCTTCTTCATGGGAGAATTACTCCACAATTACAAAATTAATCTTGGAATCAGGAGGCAGATAATCGCCATGCTTGGGAGAGGTTTCGATCACAGCGCCAGGCACAGGATTTTCCATGTCCTCGGGAGCCTTGGCTCGCTTAATCTTGCCCACTACAAACCCAAGCTTTTCGAGCTTCGGGTAAACATCATCAATCTGGATTCCGGCAAAGTCCGGAAGCAGAGTCTTGCCTGTGGTTACGCCAGCGGAGATAACGACCTTCACCGTATCGCCCACGCGAACTTTTTCGCCGGCCATGGGGATGGTACGAATCACCACACCACGAGGAATACTCTGATGAGCGCCCTTCACGATTTCACCCTGCACAAGTCCTGCGCGGGTAAGAGAAATGCCGGCCTGTTTCTGGCTCTTTCCGCGAAGGTCGGGAATTTCCACCTGGCGAAGGCCCAAGCTGCGAGTCAGTTTTACAGTGCGGCCCAATTTTGCCACACGCCCTGCAGCAGGCATCTGGACAAGAACCTTGCCAGAATCAATAGTCGCATTGTAACGTCCTTCCTCAAGCCATTCGTACTTGAAACCAGCCTCGGTCAAGGCCTTCTCGGCATCTTCCTGAGACATTGCTTCCAGATTGGGGACCTTACCTGTTGCAGCGAAGGCGCCCGAAAAAATAGGCATCAGCACCTTATCAACGGCAACAGCCAAGATAACAACGAATACGACCCAAATGGCAAAAGCCTTTGGCACAGGAGATGTTTTTACCCAGCGGCCCAAAGACAAGAAGAAAGACTTTAATTTGTTCATAATAAAATCGTTTATTCGCTTTTCAGCAAATCACGTTAGCCCTTGGTGGCCTTTTCCTGCAGGACGTTCTCGTCGAAAATAACGATATCCTTACCAGTCATGGCAATGGCGTTGGCCTTTACCAACATAGAGCAAATGCGGCTAACGGTTTCGCGGGTAGTACCGGACATGTCAGCCAGCTGCTGCTGAGTGGGGCGGTTGTGAATCACGGTCACCATATTGCCGTTATCGGCGTGAATACGGACACCACGTTCTTCCATGAGGTTAAGGAGAGTACCTGCCACACGGCCGCTAACGGACATGGTGGACAAGGAACCAATCTGCTTATTGGCCTTACGCAAACGCTTGCTCAACTCAGAGAGCAAAGCCATGGAAATTTCAGGAGACTGGCGAATCAACTGGATAAAGGACTCGCGGCGGATGATCATCATCTGAGCATCGGTTACCGTACGAACGGAGGCGGACCTGGGTTCGCCGTCGATAAGGCTCATTTCGCCAAAGAAGTCGCCACGTTCCAAGAAGGAGAGGATGGTCTCGCGACCATCAACGCCCGTAATATAGACCTGGACGGAACCGGAAGCAATGAGATACAGGGCCTGCATCGAATCATCGCCTTCCAGCACCACAGTTTCATCTCGGTTGAAGTCCTGGACAACAACTAAATCAGCCAGCAAAGCAAGCTGTTCTTCGTTCAATTCCGAAAAAAGTTCAACGCCCTTCAGAAGGCCAACTACATTACTGTCCATAAAACTTCATTCCCCTTAGATGATTAGTCCATGTCAACGATGATGCTCTGATCGCGCTTTGCACCGATAGAGATCATACCAATCTTTACGCCAACAAGTTCTGCCATGCGGTTCAGATACTTGCGAGCATTTTCCGGAAGGTCTTCCATCTTACGGCACTTGGTGGTGTCGCACTTCCAGCCCGGCATTTCTTCGTAAACCGGCACGCAACGACCGACCTTGGACAGCTGGTTCGGGAACACTTCGATCTTTTCGCCATCGCATTCGTAGTGAGTGCAGATCTTGATGGTGTCGAAAGTATCCAGAACGTCCAGCTTGGTAATTGCCAAGTGAGTGAGGCCGTTAACGATTGCAGCCTTGCGGACAACCGGAGCGTCGAACCAACCGCAGCGACGATTACGACCGGTGGTTGCACCGTATTCATTACCGATCTTACGGAGGGTGTCGCCCATTTCGTCGAGAAGTTCAGTGGGGAACGGACCGTTACCAACGCGGGTGGTGTAAGCCTTCACAACGCCAACAACCTGGTCGATGGCGGTGGGGCCAATGCCTGCGCCGCAGCTTGCGTAGCCAGCCACAGTGTTGCTGGAGGTCACGTAGGGGTAAGTACCCTGGTCCACGTCAAGGATAGTTCCCTGAGCGCCTTCGAACACCAGCTTCTTGCCTTCCTTAACAGCCTGGAAAAGAAGGGCGCTAGTATCACGAACGAAAGGCTTGATCTTCTGGCCCAGTTCCAGGTAGTCCTTGATGACTTGTTCCGGATCGATTTCAGGAACATCGTACATCACCTTGAATTCTTCGTTATGAACCTTGGCCATAGCTTCGACGCGGGGGCGCAGTTCACGTTCGTCCATGAGGTCGCCAACACGAACACCGATACGGTTCACCTTGTCGCTGTAGCAGGGGCCAATGCCGCGGCCGGTAGTACCGATAGCAGCCTTGCCAGCCTTCTTTTCCTTGGCCTTGTCCAAAGCAGAATGGTACGGGAGCACAACCTGGGCATTGTCGGCAATGAACAGGTGACCTTCCGGATTGATTCCCTTAGTATGGAGATCGGCAATTTCAGCCAAAGTCTGAATCGGATCCAGCACAACGCCGTTACCGATAACACAAATCTTGTCGTCATGCATGATGCCGGACGGAATCAGGTGGAACACGAACTTCTTGTCACCTACTTCCACAGTGTGGCCAGCGTTTGCACCGCCCTGGAAACGCACAACGATATTTGCGTCCAGAGTCAAGAAGTCAACAACCTTGGCCTTACCTTCGTCACCCCACTGGGAGCCGATTACAACACGATTTGCCATATATCCTTCGTTTTTTTTGTGATCCAGCAGACGAAACTCTCTTGAGCAGACTGCAGATCGATTGATTGTTAAACAGGAAATAAGCTACCCAGGGTGTTTCCCTGAGCCCTTTTTCGCCCCTAAAATAGAAATAGCGAAGAAAGATGAATGGCAACCAGCACCAGAAAAACCGCAAAAAAAGCGCATTCTTGCCATTCAAACATATTCATTCACCCCTAAAACGACAATGGAATTGGTCATGGAAGGATTGTCCATAAAAAAGGAAGTGCACAAGTGAAAAAAATAATGATACAATTGATTATATTTAGGTTGTATAAAATGGGATGATTATGAACAAAAAAAAGACGCTCTTTACAACTGCCGCCGCGGGCCTTGCTACATTGATCGCCTGCTCAGAACAGTCTAATACTGCCAACAATCAAGAAATTCTTGATGCGCTCAACAACAAACAAGCAATCACCTGTACTACAGCAAGCCTTGAAGACGAAAGTGGCATCAGCATCATCTGCGGAGGCGACACCATAGGTGTCGTGCTTAACGGCAAGCCTGGTAAAGACGGAAAAGATGGCAGCTCTTGCGTAATTCTACCCCTACCCGATCTTGATGCCCATAAGGTTGTGTGCGACGGAGACTCCGTCGGCGTTCTTTACAATGGCGAAAAGGGCGACCCCGGAGAGGACGGCGTAAGATGTTCTGCTAAGGCCGTTACCGACGAAGAATCCGGAAAGAGCGGTTTCTCTATTCAGTGCGACGACGAAGACCCCGTTCTCGTATGGAACGGAGCCGACGGCAAGGACGGCGTAAGATGTTCCGCTAAGGCCGTTACCGACGAAGAATCCGGAAAGAGCGGTTTCACTATTCAATGTGACGACGAAGACCCCGTCCTCGTATGGAACGGAGCCGACGGCAAGGATGGTATTAACGGCGTTGATGGTAAGGACGGTCAAGACGGTGCACCCGGTAAAGACGGCGAGCCCGGAAAGGACGGCGTAAGATGTTCCGCTAAGGCCGTTACCGACGAAGAATCCGGAAAGAGCGGTTTCACTATTCAATGTGACGACGAAGACCCCGTCCTCGTATGGAACGGAACCGATGGCAAAGACGGTCAAGATGGTGCACCCGGTAAAGATGGCGAGCCCGGCAAAGATGGTCTTAACGGCGTTGACGGTAAAGATGGCGAGCCCGGTAAGGACGGAACCGCCTGCTACGTAACCGAAAGCCAAGACATCGAAGGATTTGACGTATTTTGCGGCGATGAAAAAGTCGGCACGCTAATGAACGGCGAAAAGGGCGATAAAGGCGATACTGGTGAACAAGGTCCCCAAGGTGAGCAAGGCGAACAGGGCATCCCTGGAACAGGCTGCACAGCAACACCCATCTCTGACGAAGAATCTGGCAAGACCGGCGTTCAGGTAACATGTGGCGATTCCGATCCCGTTATCGTGTGGAACGGCGAAAAAGGTGATAAGGGTGAAACTGGTGAACAGGGGCCCCAAGGTGAGCAAGGCGAACAAGGTCCCCAAGGTGAGCAGGGTCCCCAGGGAGAACCCGGCAAGGATGGGCAAGACTACACTCCCTCCAGTTCTTCCGTAGAATCCAGCGACAGTGAAGAGTCTTCCTCAAGCACTGCAGAACTTTCCGAAGAATGCAGAATCATGCGCTCCACCCAGGATGATTTCATTCCTCTAGAAAATGTATTCGGCTGCCTTCTTCCCAATGAAAAAGTAGCCTTCGTAGTACGTCACGCCGAACGAGACCCCGCATCCGGCACAGAGGTCGACGTCAACGAAAACGGTCGTGCACAAGCCCGCTATCTCGGTCAAAAGCTTGCACCCCTTGGACTAGAAAATTTCTTCTACATGAACACCAACGTGTACCGTACCAGAGGAACAAATCTCTTCGTGTCTCGTGGTAAGGGAGAAACCCATGTGGATTCATTAACTCTATACAATTCCTCAAGTAGCACATTCCACCTGCAGGTCGATAACATGGGAGGGAGCTGGTTTAAAAAACGCGACGAAAACTGCGCAGGAGCAACAAGTTGGGGTTCCTATACCATGGCCGCCTACTATCCCGAAAATTGTCCTGAAAATTTCTACAATGCCGATGAGAAGGTTCAGGAATTCGTCAACACCTACTTTAGGTACGAAACTATGCACAAATATACGTTCGTAACCTCTCACGACCAGTTTATCGCGCCATTCCTGATAGTCGTAACCGATCGTAAAATTGACTTTAAGTTTCACTCCGGCAATGGCTGGAGAGCGGACCACAGAAGACTTTGGCCCAACTACCTTACCGGCGCCGCTATCATCGTGAACGAAAACAACGAGGTAACTTACGTTCCTGTCAAGGGGCTCAAATCTGGCCGCTTGGGAGATCACTGCGCTAACAACGTGCAAGAGCCAGAATATCCATGCTCCAGAGACTGGGGCGATTAAAGATTGGCGTATCAACAAGGCCTCCCCATCGGGAGGTCTTTTTTTTATTTCAATTTTTGAATCAAAGAATCCAGACGACGACTCACCTGCTGGGCACCCAGTTTGCTTAGATGGTCGTAATCCATAGCCAAGGAATCCGGATAATCGTGCCGACCCATCTTATTTTCATCCAACACATGGAAATGGGGATACTTACGGGTCAATGAATCCAGATAATCTAATGTCTCCTTGGCAAGGCTTCTCTTGATGCCGTGACGTCCATAATAACCTGTCTGGCTATACAAAGGCGACTGAGGAAATACCACAGCAATAATCTGAACACCCCTATTTTGGGTAGTGTCAATAAGGACCTCCAGGCTGTCAATAACCCTGTGGTAATTCAGGTCCTCCGCATTGTTCATGATAGAATCCCTTGTCACCATAGGAGATTCTCCCCAAGATCCCGGCTCTAGTTCAAACAGTCCCAAGGTATTCACATAGGACGTCGAATCCTCATAAGTGTACGGATGATTGTAATCAACCAGCTCGACAAATTCCTCTGGCAGGCCATCATGCCAATAATCATGATGGCGGTCGTAAATATACCCTGGAGCCTGCCCAAAGACATAGGTTTCCCTAACCAGCCTGGAATTTCTCATCAAGTCTGGGGAAACTTCAACAACCAGATATTTCAATTTCTTTGCATGCGGGAAAATGTAGTTGTGCGCCAAGGACAACGAACCCCAAAGTTCTCCACCAATATGACCAAAGTTAAAGGAACGAGCCTTCATGACTCGTGGGTCAAATCCACGTTCCATTCTGGAACTACCAACACCAATCAGTTCCACACTATCGACCATGTCCCAGAACATTCTCATTTTTACGCCCATGGTCTTTTCGCCGATTTCATAGCTATCGTCAATGTAGACCCCAGCGCTGTCCAAGTCAAGCCCTTCCTTCTGCAGCGCATAACGTCCTTTTACCCAAAGACAGGGATGCCAAAGTTCTTCTCCTGAAACCAGCTCCACTATGCTGGAATCAGAAACATCGACTAACGCAATATCACCATGATTGCCATTGACACCAACCAATGTCGCAACGACCAAGTTCTTCTGGTTAACCCATTCTGAATGATCAAAGGAGCGGCCCTTAGGAGACGGAATGGATCGAACCAGTTTGCCGTTGCTGTCTGCAACAAGAATTCTTTCGTGAGTCCTGTACTGTGTTCCCGAGAATTCCTGGCCAACCTTACCGCCAAAGTCAAGGAACAACGTATTCAAGGCTCCGTCCTTTGACAAGGAAACATTGCAAGCCTGTTCCTCGTCGTACCAGACTTGGTGCTTTTTCCCTTTATAGGCTCGAAGTAGCTTTGAACCAGAAACAGCAAACATACTGTTCAGATCAATCCCTCCATGGTACGCACCCTCCAGAAGCTTACGAGGTTTCCCAAACTTTCCATTCATAAAGGATACAATCCATGTTGCCCTTGATGTAAAGTCGCCATCATTGCTGTTGTCGCTAGATTCATCTACATACACAATGGATGTATCCCCGTTGTCTTCCACAACCCATCGTGGGATAACCGCATTTTCCACATCGAGCATGACCAGCCCGCGACCGCCCTCATCCAAGTTTCTTACATAGACACGGGACTTTCCCTTGACTCCTTCCAGACCCGTACAGAATGCGACCTTGGACCCGTCGGGAGAAATATCCGGATGGAACGAAGAGATGGTGTCGGCTATCTCAACAAATTTCAGCGGGTTCTTGTCGTAATCAGCAAATTCCAGGTTTCCTGTAATGTCATTTCTAAACACGAGCTTCGCCCTATAAGTACCCGTCTTTTCCACAAGTGCAGAAAGGGGCGAACTGAAGGACGACGGCTCCGCCGTAGTACGGCCCTTATCGTCAAGCCACAGCGGTTTATCAATCGCCCCAAAAGCCAACCTGAATCCCAGATACGCGGCAGACGTTGATGCAGATATCGGGTACACGTCACCGCGGCTGTACAACTGCATGCTTTCCGCAGTTTGAGCAAAATAACCGCCCTTGACAACCTTTTCCCCAAAGGAATTTCCTGACGGACTCCCTACATAGTTGACCACAGCGGAATCCACAAGACCGCCTAACCAGTCATTTGTCCATTCAAGGGCATTTCCAGAAAGGTCGCAAAAGCCAGTCTCATCTTGAGACGACGAACAAACCTTATGGAGTTGATTTTTTGATGTGGAAACATTCCAACTATCCTGGGGATTCCATCCCAAGGAGGCGGCAAAAATCCATTCCGCTTCCGTAGGCAGGCGATACCCGTCAACATCAGCATTAAAGGTCAGTCCCTCGAGCCCGATACAATTATGACCGGAGCTAAAGTTCCTTTCCAGGTAAGTATACACCGTATCGTATCCCTCCGCCTTGCTGCGGGCATTGGCATACAGAACGGCATCGTAGAATGTCACGTTCACCACGGGCACACTATCCGATTCACAAGCTGGATAGGAGGCCCACGGGTATTTTTTTAACAGGGCAGAAAATTCACCACAAGTGACTTCATGAACATCCAGGGAAAACCCGTAATCCAAGGTCACCTTCATCTCAGGCTTTTCGCTGACCTTCGCGCTTGCCTCGTTGGTACCGAGGGTAACTTCAAGCCCTCCGCGAGTAAACTGAATCATTCCCTGGTGAACAGAATCCAGCTTTACCAAGGATGTATCCTGCTCCCCCGCAGGATCTTCCGGGTTCGTATTTCCGGAGCCTCGGCTACTGGAAGAATCATCGGAACATGCAACCAGCGCAATCATTCCTGCAAGAGCAAAAAAAGCATTTAAGAAAAAGTTTCTCATTTCTCTTGCGCTTTGCCTAACGCTCTTCTAATCCAGTAATTTGCCAGCACAGCAAGGGTCGCTCCCAGAAGACACATGAACATGTCTGACTGGGTATCCCAAATGTAACCTTGAGTGCCAAGGAACGCTTCCGTATCTGTCGGGTTACTCAAGGAAGCCAACCACTCAATAATCTCGTATACGGCAGAAATGGCCTCGGCAACACAGACCGAAATAAAGCCGCTCCAGCCTGCAGTCTTAAGAGGAGTAGTCCTACGTAGCAGATCCAGCATAATCAAGGCCGGGGTCACCCCCTGCATAAAGTGACCGATCTTATCGTAGTTGTTGCGAGTAAAACCAAACCAGTCTTCCATCCAAAAACCCAGCGGAACCTTGGCATAGGAATAATGTGCACCAACAACAAGAACAATGATGTGCAGTGTGAAAACCGCATACATAGCCGTAGAAAACTTGAATCTTCTGTACGTTCCAAGAAGAACCGCCAATCCGACCAATGCGGGAGCGGCTTCAAGAATCCAAGTCAAGTAAGTATCCTGGACACCCACCACAGACCAGACAATCACCGCAATTGATATCAGCAGTAAAACAAGATGGACTTTCGAGCAATTCTTCACAGACAACACCTCAAGACAAACTTAGCTAAAGTCTTTAAAAAAACTCCCGACCTCATGCCGGGAGTTTAATGAATCTAAATGATTAACGATTAGGGAACCTCAACGGAATCCAAAATCTTCTGGACCACGGTCTCAGCGGTGATTTCCTCTGCTTCAGCTTCGTAACTCAGGATAATGCGATGGCGCAGCACTTCCATAGCCACGGCCTTCACATCTTCCGGAGTAACGTAGGCGCGGCCCTGGATAAATGCGTGAGCCTTTGCAGCCTGGGCAAGACCGATGGAGGCACGGGGAGAAGCACCCACTTCGATAAAGCCCACCAGGTCGGAACGTTTGATGCTACCCGGATCGCGGGTGGCAAGAACCAGGTTCACGATGTATTCGCGGACGCGTTCGTCCACGTACACCTGCTTTACAAGTTCACGAGCCTTCAGGATATCTTCCTTGGTAGCCACAGCATTGGGCTGACGAAGGCCTGCGCCGGCAACCGCATCCAGGATGCGCATTTCGTCGGCCTTATTGGGGTAAGATACCTTCACCTTCAAAAGGAAACGGTCCACCTGTGCTTCGGGCAGCGGGTAGGTACCTTCCTGCTCGATGGGGTTCTGGGTAGCAAGCACCAGGAAGGGTTCATCCAGCTTAAAGGTTTCGTCACCGATAGTAATGTGGCGTTCCTGCATAGCTTCCAGCAAGGCGCTCTGAACCTTGGAAGGTGCGCGGTTGATTTCGTCGGCCAGCACCAGGTTGGTGAACAGCGGGCCCTTGCGGGTTTCAAACTTCGCCTCGCGGGCGTTATAGATGGTAGTACCCAGCAAGTCAGCCGGCAACAAGTCCGGCGTAAACTGGATACGCTTAAAATCCAGGGAAACAGCGTCAGCAAAAGCCTTCACCGCGGTAGTCTTTGCAAGACCCGGAAGGCCTTCCAGCAAAACGTGACCATCGGCTAGGATGCCGGTCAAGATGCTTTCCACCATGCCCTTCTGGCCAATGACGGTATCTTCCACTTCACGCAACAAATTCTGGCAGAAAGCGCTCTGCTGTCTAATCTTTTCCGAAAGTTCCTGAATATCCATTTGACAATACCTCTAAATTTTCTACCAACTGAATTTAACAAATATTCAATAAAAAAACAAATGAGCTGTGAGTGATGAGTAATTAGGTTTATAATCGCGACGTTATCGCCTTACCCTAGCTCATAGAGTCCAAAGGACTCGGGCTCACCACTGATCACTCATCGCTAATATCCATCAGTTTCATGGCTGCCTTCCAGGTTTCCCTATTCTCAAAGCTGTCACGCTGACAGCCACTGTAACGAGCATCGGCAAACGTCTCCAAAAGACCTTCCCAGCCTTCCAAGTCGCCCTGTTCCAGCAAGACCTTTAAATTGACCTTTTCCGCATCCAGATGGAACCTCTCCGCAGCATATTCCCTACAGACATTCTCCAGATCCTGCAACCAGCATCTGCTATCTGCAGAATTCACCCGCTGCTTCAGAACCATCATTTTTTCACGGAGCCTGGCCGTTGCAGCATTCTTGGCAGCAACAACAGAACGTGCCTGGGCGCGGCGTTTCATACGCCAAAAGCCCGCTGAAATGACGCAAAGAGCCACAGCAATTCCTACAAAGGCAGGAACAATGCTAACAGGCTCATCTACACGGATAGCCACGCTTTCGCTACGCAGGTCTAACGACTTGCCCATGGGCGTGGGAATTTCAAAACGCATGGCAGGCACGTTAAGGTTGCCCGTATCCTGAGCTACAATCTTGTAGGTAAAGGTAATGGAGGCCATTTCCTTGCCATCCTTCACCATGCGGGCTGATTCCTGGGAAACACCCACCTGCTGCAACCCCTTGGCCGAGGCCGTACTGGTAGGCACCACCAGAAGGGCACTGCCGTTCACATTCCAGCTTACAGTAACGGGAAAGTCAAAGGTATCCCCGACAGAAGCTGCCAAAGGCAACAAGGCGCCGTCAACGTCCCTAAAGCCGGAGGTAATGGAAATACCAAGCTGTTCCGGCGTGGGCATCGGCATTTCTTCTACAGAGTCCACAACAGCGACGCTACCCGAATCCAGTGCGCCCCCCTGCAAATTCATATCCAAAGAATCTTTTTCCATACCGGGCAATATACAAAAACTCCCTGACCTAAGTCAGGGAGTCTTTAAGTTCATGCCAATCCGGTATTAGAACGGACGGACAAATGCACCATTCAGCAAGCCGCTGTACAGGCCCAGCAGGATATCGCTGAAGTAGCTGCTACCGTTGTTACCCGGGGTAATAGCGTTAACAAGCGGAGTACACTTGTCAAGCCAAGCCTGGTTTGCACCAATACCTGTTGCGCACCATGCGGCAAGCCACTGTGTCGGAACAGAGGAATTCTTGGTGTAGTCCGGACCCACACTCAAATTCCAGGAGTACTGGGTTGCAAGTGCGAGAGAAGACGGATCACCAGCGGACTTTGCTACGATGAAGTCGTTAAGACCCTTCAGCACGGCAAGGGCGCGAGGTTCCTGGAACCAGTAGTAGTCCCATGCAATACGCCAAGGAATACGAACAGATTCCTTGTTGAAGGTATGATAGGTATAGCCGGCCTTTTCGTTACCAGCGGCACCGTTAGGCGGATTAACTGCAACACCAGCAGTATTACTCCAGTCGGGGAACACGCCAGTACCACCAGCCTGAACAGTGGCCATGTAGGCATACATGTTATCAAGCACGCCAGCCCAGTTGTGAGTAGGGTCAACCTTGGCAAACAAACGCAAAGCAACCGGAGAGAAATAGCTCAGGTTGTAGGTAGGATCTGCGGTATGCCACATTTCGGTATCACCGGACATCAGGAGCAACTTGTTGGGTTCAACTTCCTTGTCCCAGATTGCGCTAGCGATAACCAAGGCATCAGCAAGATAGGCATCCAGGCCAGTCTTGTAGTACTGCAAGATCAAGGAAGTTGCAATATCCAGGTCGGCGTCAGTTGCGCTGGAGTTGTCAATCTGGTTGTACATGAAGCTCATGGTAATCCAGGGAGTCAACTTCAGGCTGTTATAGTCTCTAAAGCCACGGCTGTAGTTCCACAGACGGACAAAGGCATCGTCATCACCGTTGAAGTAGGTAAGGAGCATACCGTAACCGATACCTTCGGACACGGTGCAACCACGATACTTCATGGGAGAAAGAGAAGATTCTTCGTTCTGGCACTGGAACTTGTAACCACCAGTATTCTGGTTAGACCAAATCACACGGCCGGCAGGCATGAAGTTCGCAAAAACGTAGCCAAATTCGCCAGCAAGGTTAGCGTAGTAGACGCTTTCGTCTTCGAGGGTTACAAAGTGATAGGGTTTCCATGCAGCATAGATGGCAGCCGGATATGTTGCGTTAGCAGTAGCAGCCAGGGGAGCATAGTTTACAGACGGAGTAGTCGGAGTAGTTGCACCCGGAGTAACCGGAGTGGTTGCACCCGGATCTACTGGAGTATCAATAACGCCCGGGTTCGGATCGCCCGGAACATCGGGAATAACCGGAGTAGAACCGGAAGAGGAATCATCACCGCAAGCGGCAAGGCCGAAGAGGGCGCTGACAACCATCGGTGCAAAGAGTTTCTTGAATTGCATAATAGCCTCACGTAATATTCAGCGTAAATATATATACTAAAACCAAACTTGGAATTTTTGGAACATAAAAAAACGTTTTGATGTAATCTACATCAATAGAGACAAATGCTCTAAAAAAGAAAGGGCCGTGGAAACCACGACCCTTTCATAAATCTTTAATTAAGTAAGATTACTTAACCATGATCTGCTGAGAAGCACCTTCAGCGCGAACCATGTAGACACCAGCCTGGAGCTTGGAGAGGTCCATGGTGGAAGCCTTAGCGGAGGCAACAACCTGGCCCTGGAGGTTCACGATTTCAGCCTTAACAGTCTTACCGAAGGAGAGGGTACGGCCGTTGAGCTGAGCCTTGAAGGAAGCCTGAGCAGAGGCAGCCTTGATGGAAGCGCCAGAGCACTTGCCATTTTCGCCGATCTGCATGATGTTGAACTGACCGGAAGTACCGGAAGCAGCCTGAATCTTGAACTTGATAGCAACGAGCTTAGCAGCGGCTTCAGCACCGGTGATCTTGCCCTTACCCCAACCAGCCTGCTTGAACTGAGTCCAAGCGAAGTCCTTGGTGGAAGCAGAAGCAGCCTTCGGAGCGGAAACGAACGGATTGTCGTAGCCGAGTTCGCCATCAACAGCGTCACCGAGACCCATTTCGATAGAAGCAGCAGCATCAACGGTATAGGTGATGCAGATGCCACCCCAAGCGGAAGCGTCAGCCGGAGCCGGGGTACCGCTTTCGTCTTCACCGGCAACGTTGAAGCCGATACCAACGAACGGGTTGTAATCGAGGGTGCCCTTGTCCAGAGCGAAGGAACCGCAAACACCGGCGCAGTGGTCGATGATCGGGTCAAGAGCGTCTGCAGAGTATTCGTTACCCGGTTCTACAGGCCAAGTGATCTTGGATGCGCCACCATCGGCGTCGTCAGCGTAGATGAACCAGTAACCAGCAGTTTCGGTACCAGCGTCGAGACCGGTGTCGATCTGGTAGATGCCATCAGCACCGTTCCAGGTTTCGAGACCGAAAGACATAGAGGCAGCTGCCAGGAGGGCGGCAGAAGCAGTAAGAATTTTCTTGTTCATATTCTCTCTCTTTGTTTATTGTGATTGCCCAATAAGGGCGGTTTGGGGTCTAATATATCTTTTTTTTTCAGACTTTGAACAAAAAATTTTCTTTTTTTTCATCAATGTGACGGCAACCGCATTTTTTCGCATAAAATTAGGGAAATAGAGCTTCTTCTAAATAAAAATTTACATGCAAAGCCCATTTTAGCCGTTTCTAGGCAATCCTCATCCTGTTAGCTTAGTCACACAATCTCCTAACGCAACTTTTTTATTACTTAAGTACGTATATATATGGGCCAAATGAATTTAATTTTAGGACGCGAATTTGTATTCGGCTGTAACCACCGAATGCAAGGTATTGACTATCAATACAGAGCAATTTTTGTTATCTTGAATAAAAAACCAAGGGATTAGGGTTTTTACAAGGGAATCATTATGAAAATGAAAAAATTACTCCCCTGCCTAATGGCACTCGCAGCCATTCCGGCATTCGCTGACGCCACGACCGCTGTCGCTAAGAAAGTCGGCCCTGTCAGCCACTACGGTACTCTCGGTTCTGCCAATGGCAAGGTCATTGGCACCAAGACCAACCAGCCCGCAATCCTCCGCGGTATGAGCTGGTTCTGGTCCGATGCAACGGGCCTGCCCTACTATTCCAAGACCGTTCTTGACTGGGCAACCGACAACCTCAAGATCGACGTCATTCGTTTCGCCATGGGTATCAACTACTATGGTACCGATACCAAGAACAAGCTCTCCGACGGTTACTCCTACATGAGCGCACCGGATAGCTACAAGGTTATCGTCGACAAGATGATCGAAGCCGCTATCGAAAATGACATCTATATCATTCTCGACTGGCACAGCCATCAGGCCAACTCTGAAACTGCTGCAGCAAAGGCCTTCTTCTCTGAAATGGCTCAAAAGTACGGCAAGATTCCTAACGTCATCTTCGAAATCTTTAACGAACCCACCGGCAGCTGGGGCGAAGTCGCCAACTACGCAAACCAGGTCATTCCCGGCATCCGCGCCGCTTCCGAAAACCTGATCATCGTGGGTAACCCCGGTTGGTCCTCCCAGCCTAACGCTGCAAGCGGCTTGACTCAAACCAACCTGGCCTACTCCCTGCACTTCTACGCCGCATCCCACCCGGTTAGCGGTTATGGTTCCAACGCCACCCAGGCAATGAACTCCGGCAAGGCCGTGTTCGCCACCGAATACGGTACCGTGAACTACGACGGTGCAGGTACTCCTAACGCATCTGCAACCCAGTCCTGGTTCGACTTCATGGACCAGAACATGATCAGTAGCTGTAACTGGAGCCTCCGCCAGGTGCAGACCACCGAAAATGGTAACGTCAAGAACGAAACCTCCGCATTCTTCGATGGCAGCACCGAACTTACTTCCAAGGCACTTCTCGATGCAGCAAAGACCAGTACTTCCGGTGCAATCGTCAAGCAGTATCTGGTTGGCAAGGGCCGTACCTGGGCAGACTCCCTGGTCAAGGGCAAGAACACTGGCGCATGCGCCTTCAAGTCCTTCTCTGCAGGCGAACTGGATGGCACCGTGGCAAGCAAGCTTGCCGGCGGATGTACCTACACCTCCAGCAACGAAAACGTTGTCAGCAACTCTGGTGAAATCAAGGGTGCAGGCTTTGCAATCATGACCGGCAACGACGGTTCTCAGTCCGTCATCACCATCAAGGGCATCCCTGCTCAGACCGTTCCTAACTTCCAGGACCTTACCTGTAACTTCGGCGGCACCTGCAGCACCAACAGAACTCTGAGCTACTCCGGTGGTCCCAACAAGGAATGGATCGTTACTATCGATCCTACCACCCTCGAAGGATCCAAGTTCACCTTGACTTCTCTTGATCCTAGCATCGTTACCGTAAAGACTGCAACCTGCTCTAACACTTCCTGCTCCAACGCTCAGAAGGGCAAGCAGGTTCTGATGTACGAATTCAAGAGCTTCGGTTCCGCAAAGATTGTTGCTACCGCAGCAGCAACCCCCGGTTACAAGGCAGTTCAGGACACCATCACCGTGACCTACGAAAAGGGTTCCAACAAGATGACCAACAACTTCAAGAACACCACCCTCGCTCTCGGCGGTGTTGCAGAAAAGTTGGTTCCTGATACCACCATGTACCACACTCCGGTAACCTACACCTTTAACGGCGAACCCACCTCCAAGTACGTTACCAAGAACGGCAACGCTCTCCAGGCCGGCACCGAAAACGCTGTAGTCAAGATTACCGCAAACGCTCCTGAAACCGAAACCTACAAGGAATTCCACATGACCATTACCGTGGTCGTGGGCGACAGCACTCAGGCCGTGAACAAGAGCGAAGTTGAAGCAGCAAGCATCGTCAAGACTAACCCGAAGCTCCCGCTCAGCGCAATCGTAGCTGGCAATCAGCTTCATGTCAACAGCAACGAAGCTGGCGACATCAACGTTGAAGTCTTCTCCATCACTGGTCAGAGCATCATGAGCAAGACCTTGACCTCCAATGGTACTGCATCCATGTCTCTTGCAAGCATTCCTAACGGCTCCTACCTGGTTGTCATCAGCCAGGGCGTCCGTCAGCTGAATGTCAAGTGGAACAAGATCTCTAAGTAAGTCCTAGAGCATCAAAACATTTAAGACCGCCTCCCCGTGGAGACGGTCTTTTTTTTGTTTCCGTAGGATATCTAAAGCGATCCTTCATGAAGACTCTTGACTCCATCCAAACGCAGCAAGAACAAAGCCACCGTCTTGTAGGGAGCGTATTTGCCGACTTTTACAGCCACCTCGGTGCAGGACTCAATCGCAACCTTCGGCGAGCCCGGAGTAGCCTACAGAGCGTCAGTCAGCCTGCAGAGATTCCAGCCAGGCATCCGAAGGCGACACAATGGAACAGCCCTGCGAAGGCAATTGGGAACGGAACGACAGCCTTCAAAAAAAGAAGGCCCGTGGTTCTACCACGGGTCTTCTTTTAAGCTTCAAGAATGATTACTTCTTCTTGGGCTTATAGCTGATTTCCGGACGGAGTTCGAGACCGATGGTCACCAGGAGGCTGACGATCGGTTCGTGATGGTCCTGAGAAAGATCATAAACGGCAACACCGGCCATACCGTCGTTCTTGACCTGCTGGGCAACAGCCTTGACAGAGGGAATACCCATGAAGACGATGGTTTCGGAAGAGCTCACAGCCACTTCGGACTGGGAGGCTTCATCGAAGGTAACCTTGTAATCCGGAGTGTCGAACTTGCCCATCAGTTCGGCATAGGTCACGTAACCTTCGTTACCGCTACCCACACCCTGGTGAGAAGAACCGAGACCGCTTGCGCCGCTCCAGGTCTTGCCATAGAGGAAGATGATAGGAACCAGCAAGTCAGTGTTAACGCCTGCGCCGGAAACCTTTTCCAAGGATTCCTTCACGTAGGAGGCACTCTGGTTGGGAACAACTTCGGAACTTTCTTCAGTCATCTGGTCGGACATGAACACGTCCACGTAAGCGAGGCGGTTCAGAGCGTCGGCCTTATAGGCATCCATACCGGCAGAAGGATAAACCACTGCGGTAACAGTCTGGCCGGAAAGACCATCCACAAGGGCGTTCACCATCTTGGCGTAGTCTTCTGCGTCATCTGCAGTCAGGTTCTGCCAGTCCAGTTCCACACCGTCGCCGCCGTTATCAGAAAGCCAGCTGCTGATGTTGGAGACGAAGCTGGAAAGAGCGTCGTCGGAACCGGCGATAGCCTTGAGAGCACCTTCGGTTTCCATGCCACCAACGGAAACGATAAGCTTCACGTTGTTTTCCTTGGACATCTGAACCAAGGTCTTGAAGTTTTCTGCGTCGTTTTCATCAGCAAAGGCGAGAGAGCCGTCTTCGCTGGGAGCCAAACCAACGTAATGAATGTCAGTCACGGTGTTATAGCGGATATCCTTCGGATAGAACTGGGAGTACTGACTCCAGTAAGGATAGAAACCAACAACCTTGTCCGCAGCGGCGTTTGCCATTGCGAATGCTCCAAGAGCAAGAGTCAAAGCAATTGTTTTAATATTCATGATTTTACCTCGCCCTACTTCTTAATTTCTCGAGCAGTGCCATTATCGTCGCAATACACCTTCTTAGTCGGGTATTCTTCGGTAATGATCGGATTTGCCTTTTCTGCTTCGGTGCAACGGCGGTAGCCCCAGCCATGGAGACGGCCGAACACAACGTACTGGTTGATGATAGCAGAAGTATCGATAGGCATCTTCTTAAGAGCACCGAGGTCATCGGTGGTTTCATAGAAGTTGAATGCGCGGAGCTGCTTCATCTTGTCGGCAGGAACACCGCCTTCCGTAGCAACCTTGATGGTGTCCATGGAAAGAGTGTCAAGACGGGTCTTAACATCCTTCTGGCTTACGGTCACGGTTTCACCGATAGTGAAGTCGGCAACTTCTTCAGCCTTGTTGAGGCCTACAACCTTAACAATAGCTCCAGCGGAATCCAAGGTCACTTCGCAAGTTTCGCAAGCCTTGACATACTTATGTTCCTTGGTATCCCAGGTACCGATGACCAGGATGCTCGGGGTTTCACCATCAACCACAGTCACATTAAGATAATGCTTCACGGTTTCAGGAACCAGGGAGTCACGGGTACCGGCAGAGTTGTCGGTTTCCCATTCGGTAGCATAGCCGAGAACGCCACCAACGAAGGGATCCTTGTAAAGGGCTTCGAGGGTAACTACGTCGGCATCGAATGCTGCAGAGTCGGCAGACTTGAGTTCAGCAAATGCTTCGCCAGAGGCATCCTTGAAAGAGTCATTAACGTAGGTCACGTAATCCTTATACTGCAAGTAGAGCAGCTGCGGATGGATCTCCATGTATTCGGACTTGCTGAAGTCAGCCGGGAAGTTTTCGGACAGAGCCTCTTCTTCTTCCACATCCATGGAAGAGCAGCCGAACATGGCGGAGGCTACTGCAACAGAGAGTAAGAATTTAAAGTTTTTCATTGCACAACCTCTTAGAAGTTAACCGTAACGTCAGCAACGATTACGTTCTTGTCAATGGAAAGTTCATCCGGGGCTCCGGTCATGAGGTTGGTGAAGGACACCTTGTCGCTCAACATACCGTACTGAACGGAGAGGTAGGAGTTGGAAGCAATCTTCACACGAGGACCAGCCAGAATCAAGGATTCTTCAGCCTTGTTGACGGCAGCCATGCCAACCGGGAGACCGATACCGAACTCTCTGTTAGAAGACTGGTAACCAGCCAGGAGAGCCACAGGACCGTATACATCGATAGATGCACCAGCCATCAGGCGGTCGTTCTTACGCTGCAAGAAGGCATCTTCTTCGGTGTGGTCGAAGGAGCCCTGGATCTTGATCTTGCGACCGAGAGCCGGGACAAAGCGACCCACATCAAGGGCGAGGCCCACTGCGTAACGGGTAAAGTTGTTTTCAACCAGGGCGCCAGTGGTAAAGTCCACAGCGGCACCTTCATTCATCATGGAGAACAAGGCGTTAACTTCAACAGCGTCGTTCCAGCTCAGGTTCAAGCTAGCCTGGATACCCTTGCGGTCCGGAGTAGCAACGCCGTACGGAAGTTCCATGCTGGTGGACGGATCCAAGCTGAACAGAGCCTGACCAATCTCAAGACGCTTCAGCACGTCGGCATTGTAACCGTTGCGGTAGAAGTGAGCGTTCTTGTAGTTGTTGTACAGACGAGCGTACATGTAACGACCATCTTCGTTCTGGCTAGACAAAGCGTTGTTGCTAGTCTCAGAAGTCATGAGGTTAGTTGCATTCAGCGGGTTGGAGTTGTAAACATGGAAGTAGATGTTTTCGAGACTTGCCATGCCGAAGCCGTTAACCAGGCCATTGTAAGGTTCGTCGAACATTGCGTTAGCGTTCAACACAACCTTGCCGCCACGGTATGCCGGAGTGGAAGCCATTTCAGACCAGAAGTCTTCATCGTTCTGGAGGTACATGACCTTCAAGTCACCCTTGATGCCTGCGAGATCCAGGTTCACATAGGGTTCTACGTAGAAGGCGGTACCGTCGACATCTTCGATGGTTTCGTTTTCCAGGTGCTTGTCATCGACGTAAGCAATCTTGATGTAAGCGGTGGGTTCACCGTTCACCTTGATTTCGGTCAGGTTGTACTGGATCTTCTGTTCGTGAACGAAGTAGTCCATATCGTCATTCCAGTTGGACATGGCGAATTCACCATTAAGACCGAAGCCAAAGGCAGACTTGCCCAGAAGCTTTTCGGAGTCGAAGCCAAGTTCCACAGAGAGAATGGAGTTGTCTTCGTAAATCACGGTGTCGCGGTCCTGGATACGAGAGCGAGTGCTCCACTGACGGTCAAACACGTCGGTATAGTTCACACCGAGATGTGCGCCGAAGGCTTCAGCACCGAGACGCAGACCGTAGAAGTAGCGGTCGGCATAGTCGAAGTCGAAGAACACCTGGTCGTACTTCTTGGCGGTGTTACGCATACGGGCGCCAGTGATCTGAGCGTTCACGTCGCTAACAACACCCAGGTTGCCACTATGGTATTCAGCGTTAACACCCTGCATCAAGCGGTTGCTTGTAGTGTCGAGGTTGCGCTGTGCCATGGATTCTACACGAGCCTGAGCAAAGATCTCGGGTTCCTGCAGCATAATCTGCTGCGGGGTGTAGAGGGTATACGGAGTATAACCGACGCGCATGTAACCCAAGTTGAAGTCGACATGCTTGTTCAGGATAGTACCATCGTAGGAGAACCAGTGACCGATAACCGGGTTGTTGTTCTCGTCGAAAGCACTCTGCCAATCCTTATGGAGACGCAATTCCAAGTGGATCTGAGTCTCGGAACTCGGGCGGGCAGTGAACACCAGGTTTGCATCAGAGTATGCCTGGTTTTCCTGAGTCGGAGAAAGTTCGCTGTACTGATCAGAACTGGACATGGAAGCAAGAGCACCAGCCTTGACGGTACCGTTGATACGAAGTCCCAGAACTGCAGCGTTCAAGGAGTCAAGCTTCTGAAGCAGAGAAGACTGCTGGGAAGCAACGTCCTGTTCCTGAGCAAAAGCAGATGCAGCGGAGAACAGAACTGCGGAAGCGAGACCGAAAGTAGAAAGATTCTTATTGTTCATCATTTTCGCGCCCTCCCATTAAAATTCCACGTTAAGGGAAGCTTCGAGGATCATGCGAGAGAACTCACTCTTGTAAGTACCGCTCTGATCCTTGGTAACATCGTAGTAGTTCGGCAGGTTGATAGCACCTTCAGCAGAACCAGCTGCAACAAGTGCTCCTGTGTTGTATTCATTTTCAACAGTCATCATGCCGAAGTTAACTGCCAACCAAGCGGTCTTTGCAATGTTGTAGTCGAAACCGACCATCCACTGCATCTGAGTACCGGACATCAGCGGAGCGAGGACGCCTTCAAAGCCCAACTGCTTCTGCTGATCGTCATTGAATTCGGTAGAGATCATCTGGAAGCCAGCGTTGAAGCCTACACGAGGCAGGAACTGAACATAGAGGCCAGCATTGATGAAGTCGGAGGAAAGCTCGGACTTGAGGTCAAATGCGCCAGCGGCAGTCCAGTTGTCTGTTTCCAAGGTACGTTCGGAATGCTTATAAGAACCGGAGATTTCCAGCGGCTTGCTGAAACCGAGGAGCTTGAATACGTCAACCTTGGCGCCACCACCGAATTCCATGAAGGTTGCAGCCTTGTAGCTGAAGCCCGGAGCGAATTCAACCGGAGAAACCTGCTGGAAGATGCTGAACAAGCCCTGGACTTCGGCAGCTTCGCCGATGTTTGCGATCAGGTTGGCACGACCACCGAGACGGTTGGAAGTGGCAAGACCGTTGGGCAGTGCAAGCTGCAGAGCCGGATCAGCCAGAGTCTGGAGGAGAGCCAGCTGATTGCGGGTGTAAACGTTAGCACCCCAGGAATTCTTGTTATAAGGAGCCCAAGTGTAGCTTTCGATCTGAGCATCGTTGAATGCGTCGTCGTTGGTACCGGTCGGCTTAGCGTTCAGGTACGGGGTCGGGGCAAACTTCGGTGCAAAGTTGTAGAGAGCGTCGAAGGAAGAGTAGAGTGCGGAGTTGACACCGTACTTAACAGTGCTACCGTCAAGGTCGGAGTTCTGGATGCGCTGGGCAAAGAACTTCGGAGACTGAGCCATGTTGTTGTACCAGTTGCTGTCGTTGTAGACACCGTCCAAGACCATCTTTACGCTGAATGCGTCAGTCTTGTAACCGGCGTTAGCATTGAGCAAGAGGCCCACACCATCCAAGGTTTCCTTGTTGTAGAAGTCGATTTCAAAGCTGGATTCACCAGATTCTTCATCAACAACTTCCTTGTAACCGCCGACGGTGTAAACATCGTCGCTGGAGAGTGCGAATTCTGCGGTGGCATTCAAGATCAGGCTGTTGCTGCCAGCTATGCCGGCAATGTCAGCACCAACGCGACCACTCATGACCAAGGTCTTCTGGGGATTTTCGTCCAGAGGATTGATGGCCTGGAGTTCGTAGGGGTTGGCATACTTGCTGTACTTACGACGCCAAGTGTAGGAATAGGTGTCCTCGTTATCGAAGATGTACATGGGAGTTGCACCGATGTAGATGTTCTGATTGAACGGGAACCATTCGAAGTTACCGGCAGCGAGCCACTTGTCCATGTTGGCAGCCTGGCTTGCACCGAAGATGGTGTCGTTAGGAATGATGTTACCTTCAGCACCGACGAAGTCCAGGACTACGTTGCGGTTGATACGGGCAAACATACCTTCGGCGCGGATTTCACCGAGAGCGCCGCCGAGGTTGTGGCGGAACTGGACGTTTGCACCCTGGAGGTTACGCTGGTTGCCTTCGAGCAGCTGCTGCTTTTCAGCCATGTGGCGCTTACGTTCGAAGATCTGGGCTTCGTACATGATTTCCACATCCGGGTTGAAAAGGGTCAGAGGAGAGTACTGCTGACGGAAGCTACCCAAAACCCAGTAGAAGGAATTGCCGATGTTGCCTTCGACGTTGATCCAAGGAACGGAAACGGTCTTAGCGGCAGAGGCGAAGTATTCCTGCATACCGGCACCCAGGCGAAGCATTGCATTAGCGCGAACATTTTCGTAGGGGCGGAAGCCAAAGTTAAGATCGGCGTATACAAACTCGTCCTTTTCGACGGTCTGCATCTTGTTTACGCCAGTAGGGTCGTTATCAGTGTCAAAGCTGGAGGACTGGGCTACAGCACGAATGCTACCTGTAACTTCCAGGCCACGCTTTGCGTTGATGGAATCAACCTTGCTTTCAATCAAATCCTGATTATCTGCAACGGAAGCGGCGGAGGCAGCTGCGGTTGCAACGAGGAGAGTGGCGAAAGTCTTTTTCATATTCATAGTCTTTTTCATTTTCAGCACCCCCTATTAGAACCAAGCCTTAACTTCGGCGGAAATGTAGTGAGAATGCCAATCATTCACAGAAACAAGTTCGTCGGAATGAGTCATGAACTTGTAGCGGGCATGCAGGCCTACGCGATCAGAGAAGTCCCAGTCGAAACCGACACCCAGTGCAGTTTCCATGTAGTTGATCGGAGCCTTCTTGTAGTAGTACTGACCGTACTGACCCACATAGGCGTACTGCTTCGGGTCCTTACCGATGTTCGGGGTAATGAGACCGGCGACGTAAGCCTTTTCAGAGCGGAAGGTTTCGAGACCCAGGATACCGACCATGTGGAAGGTGGGGGTCACAGCAACAGAGGGTTCGAACTGACCGAAGAAGCTCCACATGAGCATGTCGCTCTGAGATTCGCTGAAGGCGATCGGAGCGAAGGAAGTGGAGATGCCGGAAATAGAAGCGTAACCAGTCATCATGATAGTGCGGTCGGTATTGAACCAGCCACCGATATCATAACCACCCATGAAGGAGAAGTAGGAAGACCACTTGGTGTGCTGGGGAACTTCTTCGTTGAGAATCTGTTCAGCGTTGTCGTAGGCAACGAAGGATTCCCACAGTTCCCAGGTACCACCGTAGAGACCACCCTGCTGGCGATACTGCTTGATGCCCTTTTCGGTACCGATGGTGGTACCTACACGGGCAACGTAACCAGCGCCATCACCGTTACCGGAGTCAGCGATGAAGAGCGGCTTATGCTTGGTCCAGGAGTTGGAGCTTTCCCACATGTTACGGCCGTTCAAGCGGTAGTTGAACATGATCACGTCCTGACCATCTTCGATCTGACGGTGCTGACCGTACTGAACATCGAAGTAACCGCGGTTGAAGGTAGGTTCAACCTTCAGGTTGATACCAGCCATATTTGGGGTGTAACGCATGGAACCGCCGTTCAGGTAGGCTTCATCCTTACGCCAGCTGGTAAGACGAGAGGGGTTGCTCAAAGAATAGGGAGAGTAGAATTCCTTAGGCAGGAAGATTGCTTCGGCAGTGATGGGCCAGCCTTCGAGATGCTTGCTCTGAGCCTTCACATAGACACCGACCTGCGGGGTATTCATTGCAGTTTCGTAGGCGTCAGCCAGGTAACCGGTAGAAGGATTCAGTTCGTTGTAGTCTGCAGCGTCTGCAGTCTGATAGAACTTGACGGAGTCAGTCATGCTGACAGCCACATCAGCCATCAAGTAGAGCTTCGGGGTAATGTTGCCCTTGATGTCGATAGAGGCCACATGAGTGTTGAGGATGGTCGGACCCACGTCGGAGTACTTGATCCACTGGTTACGGAATTCGTCTTCGTAAACAATGCCTTCGTCGAACATGACACCGATGTAGTTGACACCGAGAGTCAGGTTGTCGGCGATCTTTTCCTTGGCGATACGGCCGTGGTAGATGGAACCACGCATATCGTAGCCACCGGACATTTCAAGTTCACCAGGCTGGCCACCGAACATGCGGAGACCGTCACGGGTACCGACGTCAGCATCCATAGGCTGGGAGACGAGGAACTGAGCCTTCAAGTTGAAGGGCAGCTGGTAGGCATTGGCAAAGACGCCACCGAAGGAGCGGTTGGTCCAGAATGCACGGCCACCTTCCTTAACGGGCTTAAAGACCTTTTCCTTATAGTAGGTACTTACAGTCTTTTCGTCTTCGAAGAGTTCGTACTGCCAAGCGAAACGAGGATTGGTTTCACGTTCCCACATGGTAAGGGGAGAGGAGTTTGCCCAAATCACGCCGCCTGCGGTAACGTAGGCACCGAACACACCGGCACGGATATCCACACCGAAGTTCATTTCTTCGTTAACGGTGGTGGAGTAGAAGTCGGTGGAGTGGTCGAACAGGACTCGCTCGTCGTGAGTGGGAACGTCCGTCGGCTTATGGCCCAGGTAGTTGCTGTACAAACCGGTCAGATCGAACGGCATGGACAGGTTGGTCCACAAGGTCATGTAGGAGTTGGGCATAGCCACGATGTTCATGTTAAGAACTGCATCCACCGGAGTACGGGCGATGTCGTTGCGGACCCACGGGCTACGTTCGGAGTAGTGGAAGTTCTTAAGACGGAAGGCCATGTAACCGGAAACTGCCAGGGGAAGGTCGTCCTTACCCATGAGAGTAGATTCCATGTTTTCGGTGAGACCGTCGATGTTTTCTTCCACAGCGGCAATCTGAGCATCCGGAGCCATGGTAGCGGGAGCGGCAACCACAGGTGCAGGTCCTGCCACGGGAGCGGTGCTGGTCATGTCCTTCTTGGGTGCTTCAGCTACCGGTGCCGGTTCGGCAGCGGGTTCTTCGGCGGCAGCTTCCTGTACAGGTTCTTCGGAGGAAGATTCATAGCTGCTGGAGTAATCGCTGGCGTCAGAATAGGAGGACTCCTCGGCTGCAGGTTCGGCTGCAGATTCTTCTGCGGGGGAATCGTAGCTTTCAGAGGCGCTGGTTTCTTCTACAGCGGATTCTTCGGAAGAATCACTGTAATAATCGTCCTGAGCGAACAGGAGCGAAGAGCAAAGCAGTGTCGTTGCTAGTGTAGTTAATTTACGCATAAAATCCTATTCCTCTTAAATCTCGTTGCGGAACGGGTAGTTGGCCGGACCTTCGTAAGCCTTGCCATGTTTCTTAATGACAATATCGTCAATCCAAACCTTGAAGGATTCGTTTTCATCCTTACGGACTTCAAGACGGAAACCCTTGAAGTTGGACCAGCTGAAGGGCAGCATCACTTCGCGGGTGTTCTTGGCATCCCAGTACACACCGGTACGGCCGAAGAGCTTCAGAGGAATGCTGAAGTGAGTCCATTCGGAAGTAATTTCGCCAAGGCTCTTGGAGCGGAGCTTAACCTGCATGGATTCACCACCGGTCTTCACACCGTCATCCACCAGCACGAACAGGGCGTTTTCACCACCCTGGGCACCCTTGATCCAGAATTCCAGGACGCCTTCTTCATAGTAGGGTTCCAGGTCGACGGAACCGGCAATACAAATAGCCACACCGGAGTAGTCGCTGGCAATAAGTTCGATTTCCATGGAAAGAGCGCCTTCCATAGCGAACTTATCGGTGAGGAACGGTTCCGGGTTTTCACGAGGATACTGGTAGGTATAGCCACCGCCACGTGGAATAGCTTCACGCATAACCACGGACACGACGTCCTTATCCGGGCGGAAGGGCTTAGCCTGCTTAGTAACAAAACGGGACTGGTCACGGTCGCGATAATCGCTAAACCCATAGCCAGCAAAGGAGAAAGATGCCATTAGGAGTACGCCAAGGGCGCACAACCAGCTTGCTTTATGCGGATTTGCTTTCATAATATTAAAAAGTCTCCAAATTCGGACCAGCATAATATAACTTGTTTTTTTGGGGGTCGGAAAATGCGTCATACAAAAAACAGCTTCAAAAAACCACATAGACAACCTGAATCCTAAAAAAACTGCGGTTTCCACGCGGTTTCTGCCGTAAACACATTATTTTTTAAAATTTGATTTCAAAATCGGATAAAAAGACTAATTTATCCCGTGTAACTACAACTTTACCTTTGAGGCACGATATGAAGAAAATTGCCCCTCTAGCGATGGCATTTGGCATGGCAGCCCTTTGTTTTACGGCTTGCTCCAGTGACGGCGGCGGACATGCAGCAGCTCCTAACTCCAGCGCCTCCGCTGAAGGAACACAGGTTGTTCCTGTCGACTATTCCAAGGGCCGCGCAATGAATGCTCGTTTGGGCAGGGGCATTAACCTGGGCAACTCCTGGGACTCCCAAGGCAGCAACCTTGACTGCAGCTGGAGAAACTGCATCGAGGATACCGATTTCGCAAAGATAAAGGCTACCGGCTTCAACTCCGTCCGACTTCCTGTCCGTTGGCAGTTTGATTCCGACTACGGCACCCATACCGTCAACCAGGAACGTCTCGCAGGCGTCAAGGAAGACATCCAGCTGGCTCTGGACCAGGGCCTAGCCGTTATCGTTAACTTCCACCACTACAAGGAACTGAACGATCTCTGCAGCGACTGGGCAGCCAATCCTGCCGCCTTTGAAGAGGAAAAGCAGCACTTCCTGGCCCTCTGGGACCAGGTTTCCAAGGAAATGAACGTGTTCCCCGACGACATGGTGGTTTTGGAAATCATCAACGAACCAGGCTGTAAGTTCCCCGAAGTCATTGACGCCCTGGAAATGGACGCCTACAAGATTATTCGAGCAAACGCTCCGGGCAAGACCATTATGTTCGAAGCCGACCAGGCTGCAAAATTTGCCCAGCTTCCCATGCTCCACCTGCCCCCCGACGGCAACATCATCTATTCCGGCCACTACTACGAACCTTACCAGTACAGCCACCAGGGTCACAGCTATGCATGCAAGGGCGACGATGCCTACGCAATGACCGCAATGGCCGACCTGAGAAGCTACGTGTCCCTGGCCCAGAAGCTCTATCCCGACATTAACGGCGGCCACGTTCCTATGAACATGGGCGAATTCGGCATCTCCGGCGGTGGCGATTTCGCCAACACCAGTTCCTGCGGAGCCGACGGCAAGCTCCCCTCCGCCAAGATGAAGGCTCAGTGGGCCAAGAAAGCTGCTGAAGCTGCGGAAGCCTTCGACATCTCCTGGCACTACTGGGGATTCACGAACGTGGGTGGTTTCGAAGCCTACGACCGCCAGAATGACACCTGGTACGAAGGCTTCCCGGCCGCATTCGGATTCTAGGAACCGGCAAACAGATTCAAGAAAGGCAGGTCTAAGACCTGCCTTTTTCTATGGGCTAGCGAAAGCGCCAGCCCTTTACGGACGGCCTTGTAAAACGGGCCTGCTACGGGCGGACGATGGTGCCGCCCCAGTGTTCGTCGAAGAAGGTTTGGAACAAAGGCTCCGGCCCGTTTTTCAAATCCTCAATAACCTCTGCCATGGGGCGGCCACTACGGTAAAGCATACGGTAGGCACGTTCCAGATTGGCGACGCGTTCGGCCGGGAAGTCTTCGGGATGGAGGCGGAGGGCGTGGAGATTAAGGGCGCCGAAGCGGATGGGATTGCCGGAGGCCTTGGCACAGGGTGGTACGTCTCGGTCCACCTTGTGCGTCCCGCCCACAAACGCGTAGGCGCCCACCTGGTTTCGCTGCTGGATGGCAGTGACGCCACCGATGGTGGCGTACTCCCCGATACGCACATGACCGCCCAGCTGGCAGCCGTTGGCAATAACCACCCCGCGGGAAATTTGACAGTCGTGCCCCACATGGCTGTAAGCCATGATCAAAACGTTATCGGATACACGGGTGCAGCCACCGCCCTGGACTGTTCCGCGGTTTAGCGTACAGTACTCGCGGATGGTACAGTTCTCGCCTATTTCGAGGCGGGTTGGTTCCCCGTCATATTTCAGATCCTGGGGAGGAGCCCCAAGGACAGCCCCGTCATACACATGGGTGTTTTTCCCGATGGATACACCCCCGTACACATGGACCCTGGATTCCAGAACCACATTTTCGCCAATTTCCGCACCCTGATCCACCAGGCACCAGGGCCCGATTACAGCGGATTCGGGAACACTTACTGACGAATGGACAAATGCGGAAGGATGGACCATAGTAATTACAGGTTATGAATTATAAATTGCGGGGGATTCTACTATTGGGTAAAATTACAAATTCCTCGGGGGATTCGCCAGGACTTTCAGGACAGAGCCTTTAGGTTTTTCTAGCTTTTGCCTACTATGGGTGGAATTCTCATTGCATGCCTGACGGCGGTTTACGCGTTTTTGTTCCTATTCTTCATTATAGGAATTGCTCGCACGCACCGCTATAGAGGCGTAAAAGCCACCCCCACCGTTTCCGTGGTAGTTCCCATGCGAAACGAAGAGGAATTTGCCCTGCGTACATTGGAGGCCCTGGCTGTACAGGATTACGTAGGAGAATGGGAAGTCATCTGCGTAGACGACCGCTCCACCGACTCCACCAAGGAAATCCTGGAGAAGTTCGCCGCAAGCCACCCCCGCTTTAGGGTTCTTTCGCTGGACCCAAATCTTCCGCAGATTGCAAGCCCCAAGAAGCGCGCCCTGGAAAGCGCCTTCAAGATTGCCAAGTACGATGTCCTTTTGACCATGGACGCCGACTGCATTCCCCGCAAGAGCTGGATTACCGCCATGGCAGGCCGCTTTGTAGACGGAATCTGCATTGTGCAAGGACCCAAGCAGAATAACGGCACACGTACCATGCCCCACCTTTTCCAAAAGCTGGAAACCCTGGGCTACACCGCCATGGAAGCCGCAGGCTTCAGCTGGGGCCACCCCATTGTGGCAAGTGCCGCATGTCTCGCCTACAAGAAGGAGCTGTTCTTCAAGGTCGGCGGTTTTGGAGACCTCATCAACCTGAGCAGCGGCGACGACGATATGCTGATCCACAAGATGATGAAGATCCCGGGAACAAAGGTCTGCTACAACCTGGACAAGGACGCAGTCATCGAGACGGAACCGGTACATACCTGGAAGCAGCTCTTTAACCAACGCGCCCGCTGGAGCAGCAACGGCACCAGCTATGAAAGCAAAGCCTACATATTGCTTTTGACCATGATCTACACCTACTACATCTGGATGTTCATCAGCCCCTGGTGCGTACTCCTGATGGATTGCCCCTGGCAGTGGTGCGTATTCAGCATTTTACCCAAGGTACTGGTGGACTTTGTATTCCTGAGCATCGCCAGCTGGAAACTCCACAGCAAGAAGAAAATGCTGGCATTCATCCCCACGGAACTGATTCAAATCCCCATGATCGTTTTCTGCGTGCCTGCAGGAATCACGGGACTGTTCCGCTGGAAGTAATTCTTGACAGCAAAAGCCCGATAGCAATATTGAAAAGGCGCGGAGGATGCCGCGTGAAAACCGCGCTTTTTTTCTTAGATGTTCTCTTTGGCCCAGGCCTGAGCGGCGGCCTCGTCGGCGATTTCGCCATCCAACTGCAGCTCGAAACTTTTCTTGATGAGTTCGCCCATCTGCTTGCCCGGCTTTACCCCAAGCTCCATAAGAATCTTGCCCGTAAGGTAGGGCTGCGGGGCAGATTCGTATACATCCAGAGCCATGGCCCGAGCCTTGAAGGACTGGACGTAAGAGGTGCGGATGCCGGCGGCAAACCTAGGGTCACTTTCCAGAAGGGACATGTAGAGCCTGAGGCCGCCCAAGGTAACCGACAGGCGGCGGATATCAGCGTCTGACGGAATAGAGGCGACAGAGCCATCGGCAGCCTGCGGAACAAACGCGAAGGCATGCTTTAGAAGCAGCGGCACACCGCGGACAAGCTTGATCTCGTTTGTAATGCGAGAGATGAACTTGAGGATGGTCTTCTCGTCGCCAGCGGATCCGGCCAGAAGGCCTGCGAACATCAGGACCATACGTTCATCGTCGTTCAGACCCTTTACCTGGCTCAAGTTGTCCAGCAGTTCACCAAGACGATTTTCGCAAGCGCAACCTTCTGCAGCAAAAGCTTCGAAGGGACGGACTTCCGGGAAGTATTCGTCCAGCTTGATGTCGTAGAAAGCCTGCAGTCCAAGAGATGGCTTGCCCGGCTTGAGAAGCCACTTCTTGAATTCCTCGAAAAGTCGTTCGATGCTAAGATCGTCCAGAGACAGAGTACGGCAAAGTTCCACAGTCTCGGGCGCAAGCGTGAGGCCAAAGCGACTGGCAAACTGGACACCTCGAAGTATGCGTAGGGAGTCTTCCGCGAAGGCGGGACCTACGTGACGGAGACGACGGGCCTTGAGGTCCTCGATGCCGCCATAGGCATCACACAACGTAAGGTCAGGCAGCTCCATGCCCATGGCGTTGATGGTAAAATCTCGACGAAGGGCAGCCTCCTTGAAGGTCAGCTTGGCATCGGTCTTTACAACAAAACCCTTGTGGCCGTAGCCCACCTTGCTTTCTGTCCTGGGGAAGGAGAAGTCGAGGGACTCCCCCTTCATGGAAAGATGGATGACGCCGAAGGCCTTGCCTACCAGGTTCACCTTGCCGTACTTAGACAGGATAGGAACAAGCTGGTCCTGTTCCAGATCGTAGACCTCGATATCGTAGTCCCTGCAGTTCTTGCCCAAGAGGGCGTCGCGAACCCAGCCACCCACCAGATAGGCGCGACCACCGGCGCTGCGGATGTCCTCGGCAATGGTAAGCAGACGTTTAGGAAGTTCGGGCTCGAAAGCGTTCCCTGCAAGCGTAGTGACAACGGCCATCTAGAACCTACTGGAATTCGGAAACATTGCTGGCGGAACTGTCGACTGCGGCAGGAGCGTCAGTGTTGTAACGGTCATAGATGCTCTGGGTCTGCTGACTGGAAGAATCCTGCAAGGCCTTGGAAACAGAAATCTCGGGAGCAGTGCTTGCCGTGGAATCGCCACCTGCGGCAGTGGAATCGGAGGCGGCGAAACGATCGTAAATGCTCTGACGGTATGCCGCATCGGCACCGCGCTTCTGGGCCTCATCTTCACGGCAAACGCGAAGTTCCTCTTCGATATAGGCGCGCTGGTCCGGAGAATAGGTCTGGGTGTTCAGACGATATTCAATCTCCTCGCAAACAAGGCCCTGACGCTCACCGGCGCAGGCCGCAAGCAGCAAGCCCGCCATCAAGAAAAACAAAAACAGACAAGTATTCTTCATAGTAAAAACCTACAGATCCCTAATGGATGATAATGAACTTACCCTTCTTCTTCTTTGAGCCCGCGTTGATAACGTAGTAGTAGACTCCCGGAGCCACAAGCTTTCCGTTCTTCTGGGTTCCATCCCATTCAATGCGGCCCCCAAGAACATCCTCGCCACTGAAGGAGCGCATCAAGGCTCCACCGCGGTTATAGATACTGACCATGGCATCCTCGGTAAAGTTTTCAATAATCAGGAAACGGTGCTCCTTGGGTCTAAAGGGAATCGGGTATGCACGGACGTCGGCCTTGGCGGAATCAGTCATGTTAAAACCGGTATAGCGCAGGTCCTTGCGACGATACTGCGTCACACCGTGTTCGTGAGCAAACCAGGCAATACCCAACGTAGGATCAATGGCGATGTCAGATACGTTATCACTCATGAGGCCACCCCGGGCATCAAAATGCATGGCGGTCAAGGTATCTGCACTCTTGCCCTTTCGGGTCAAGCGGAAGGCGCCCTGATTGGCAGTACCTACCCAGAGATTCCCGTGAACGTCAATGTCCATGGAGGTGTATTCCGCACCACGCAAGCCCCTTGTGGACTTGGGCGCAACAAGGGTATCGTTCTCCTCATCGTAGTAAGCGATCATGGACATGGACTGAAGCCACAAGCGATTATCAATGGTATCGTACACCATGTCGATGGGAGACGGAGAAATTCCGCGATAGGTCTTCACCTTCGCCTTGCCCAGTTCTCCACCATTGGACTTGGGCGAAGGAAGGGTGATTACATCCAGGTCACCTTCATCTGCAAGACTTGTGCCCTTGCGGGTGCCAACATAGACAATCCAGGAACCATCCTCGGCAAGCCTTGCCTGGATAGGACCGCCAATGGATGCAGAACCAATCTGCTTGGCGCAGGAGACGTCTCCATTCTTTGAGAAATAAACCAGGCTATAGCCGTCGTTGTTGCCTGTCGCGGTCAAAAAGCCGGAATTATCAGGAGCCGGAGTGGAAGCTACGGCAATGGAATAGGGAGGCGTTTCGAGGAAATTGTCAAAGCAGTATCCGTCTACAGGATAGTAGGAATGTTCCCAACGTTCACCCCACTGAGAATAGATGAAATATCCAAGGCCCCAAAGGTGCATGAACACGTAACCATCCGGCAAGACAGAGACCACCTTCATTCTGGAGGAATAGGCAGACATGAAACTGCCAACACCGTCGTTTGGATACTTGGGCTCTGCCCAGATCTTACTATCGGTATAGCTGAACCCGCCATCGACGGAAAGGGCCATTACACCACCCATGGGCATGGTCTTGAGTTCGTAAGGTTCTCCCAGCTTGAATACATCGTTCTTGGAAAGATCCTTGAAGGAACCGGTTATCTTGCTATCATAGTAATAGATTTCCCTGGGACCCACAAGAAGGTAACCATCCTGCGTAGGAATGTACCACTTGATGCGGCTGACATTTTCTGTGTAGGAGCTATCCCAGGTTGAATCCTTTTCCACAATCTTCTTATGGCGAACCTTAACCTCGTAGAGGAAATCTTCTGTCAAGGTGTCGTCTTCCACCACCACGTGCATGGAATCCACTACATCAAGGCCATCAACCGTACGCCAGTCGGAAACCTCAATCCAGGATTCAGGATCGCTGAGGCGGACATCCGTAGCCACATTCTTCCAGTCCATGTAGCGAACATAGCTGGCGTCACCAATGCGGATATACAAGGAGTCTCCGCGAATTGTCATCTGGGTGATGGTATTCACCGTTAGGGAATGGGAACCAATGCGATCGACAGTCAACAAGGACGAGGAGGTAAACAAGTCGAAGAATGCAAGACGACTCTCAAAACCGATTACCAGAACACCTTCCGCATTGCGAACCATGCCGGGAATCACACGGGCATTGTTCTTGACATAGGAACGGTTCAAGACAGACCATCTCTTGCCATCGTCATTCATCTGCGCAACAACACCGAACTCGGACACGGCGAAAATGCCCAGAGGGGACTTGACCACCGCGCGATAGTCAGATGTTTCAAGACCATTTTCGGAATGGAAAACGTAGTCTCCGTCAATAGTGCGATAACGAATGCCGCCACTTGTGGCAAGCAAGGCACCACCCCAATGGGGAATGGCGTCGTGCACCGGGAAGGGGCTGGAATAGACGAGCCACTCTTCGAGGCCAGCGAATGCCGTGGCCACGTTCAACAACAAGATAAATACCAGGGAGTAAATCTTCACTCCTTAAAGTTACGAAATTTAACTGGCGCATGTCAGCAGATCTTCCAAAATAAACGGCGGCGCGTCCATCTTTTTGAGAAGTTCCTCTCGATCCTGCTTCTTTTTCTGCATTTTTTCCATGGCCGATTTTCGCTTTTGAGATAAGAGGCTCTTGGATTTACCGGAAACCCGGCACATATCCTTCACGGAAAAGCCATCGATATGGGTCAGATTCACGACAGTCCTTTCAAACGGATCCAGTTCCGACATCAGGTATTCAAGTTCATGACGGACCCGGCCCTGAGCATATTCATCGTGATAGAATATTGCGGCGCTATTGGGAAAAACGTCGTACTCCTCCTCGGTGTCGGACAGGTGCGACATAGGAAGCAAACGGTCGCCATGCTTGCGGAAATGATCGTAATGAACATGACGGACCACCGTCGCAAACCAGGGATACAGAGACCTTGTGCAATCTAGATTTGGAACGTATTGGCAGAACTTTAGCGCCACATCTTGAAAAAGATCGTCCGCAGACTCTAAATTCCTACTGCACCTAGAGCAAAGTTTGTAGATTTGTGGGGCGTTTTCCTTCCAGATGGATTCCACCTCGTTGCAAGACGCCGAAGATGAATTTTGGGTTTCTGTTAAAATTCTCTGTTTAGCCATTTATAAACTCAAGAATTTTGACAGCGTTCTTTCAGTTGAGTGCAAATTTATGAAATTAAAGTGCGAAAAACGAATAACGAAAAATTTTGTATCAAGTTGTTTGCAAAATGCGTTTTCGCTATTGTGTCTGGTGCTTCTGCCTCTGACATCTCACGCCCAGGAATTCAACATGAACTCCATGCCTCCTCCGGAAATGAGCATGTCTTACTCCGCGGGGGCCCTGAAGGCCGGCGCAAAGCTGACCGTAAACATCGTTGTGCCCGACAACTGGCACGTGAATGCAAACATTGCTGCAGACGAATTTCTAAAGCCCTCCTCCATTGACGTAAGCGCAAAGGGAATCCACTTCGGTGCACCGGTTTGGCCCGAGGCCATCAAGGAATACAGCGAGGCGCTGGACATGGAGAACCTTGTGTTCCGCGGCAGCTTCGACGTAATCCTACCCGTGGACAGCGTGGACAGCGAATACGATAGTTTGTCTACAATCGCCACATTCCACTACCAGGCATGCGACAACTCCATCTGCCTGGCGCCGGCCGAAAAAAGTATCGACCTGAAGGGAACGAACCTTAGCACTGCAAAAAAAAACGATGGTGAAAAGTTCGACCTGATCTTTGAAGACGAAAAGAAGGATGACGCCGAGGAAGTTGCAGGAAAGAACGTTGCTACCGAGGAAGTTGCAGGAAAGAACGTTGCCGGGAACAAAGACGCAGGCAAGCCCGAAGGCAGCGCCGACGTGGGCGAGGGCAGCACCGACTTGGGCGAGAATAGCACCGACTTGGGCAAGGGCAGCGCCGACGCGGGCGAGAATAGCGCCGGGACCTTGATTCTTTTACTTTCTGCGCTGCTTGGCGGTTTAATCCTGAACCTGATGCCCTGCGTTCTGCCTGTTCTTTCGCTGAAGTTGTTCAGTCTGATTAAACAGGCAGGCGAAAGCCGAGGACGCTTGCTGGTACTCGGCTTTAGCACCGCCGCCGGCATTCTTGCAAGTTTCTGGATCCTGGCCGCGGTCATTACCATAATCAAGATCGGCGGCGGTAACGCAGGCTGGGGAATGCAGTTCCAGAGCGCAGGCTTCATCGCCTTCATGGTCGTGATTCTTTCCGCATTCGCCATGAGCTTCTTCGGCGTATTCGAAGTATGGCTTCCCTGGGGTGCCACCACCAAGATGGACGAAGCCGGACGTAAGTCTGGTATCGCCGGCGCCTTCTTTACAGGCGCCCTGCTGGTTCTTTTAAGCACGCCCTGCTCCGCACCCTTCCTGGGAACCGCCATGGGTTTCGCCTTTACCGCCAGCGCCCCGGTACTGTTCCTGTTCTTTACCGCTGCAGCCATCGGGCTCGCCGCACCCTACCTTCTGGTAAGCGCCTTCCCCGCCGTTCTCAAGGTATTCCCTAAGCCCGGCCCCTGGATGGTAAAGCTGCAGAAGGTCATGGGCGTTCTACTGATGGCTACCGTCTGCTGGCTCCTCTGGATTGTAAACGAACAAGCCGGCGGAACCGGCGTGGGGCTCTTCGCAGTTGTTGCAGTCCTGGCCATTGCCGCAAGCTTCGCCCTAGGAAAGATCGCTCCGCCGGGCAGCGCCTTCGTGCGTGAAGTCAGCACCTTTGTTGTCGCTGTCATCGTCATTGCCGCAGTCTGGTTCGCTGTTCTTGCCCCGCGCTATGAAGCCGTGGTGCAAGCCCGCTTTGACGCCCGTATTTCGGAACAGAAGACTGAAGACGGCTGGTACCGCTACAGCCCCGCCTTGATTGAAGAGCTGGCAGCCGCCGGCCGCACCGTGTTCATCGATGTTACCGCCGACTGGTGCATCACCTGCAAGGCAAACGAAGCAGCCGTCATCGGGCGTGAAGATTTCGCCCGGGCCATGGACAGCCTGAACGTGGTCCGCGTCAAGGCGGACTGGACCCGCGAAACTCCCGAGGTGAACGCACTGTTACGCAGCCTCGGGAAGTCAGGCGTTCCCGCCTACGCAATTTATCCGGCAGGTGACGCAAGCAAGCAGATCGTACTGCCGGAAATCTTGACCACTGGCGGCATCGTGGAGAAGATAACACAGTAGAAACAGCGTCCTGTATTTAGCAGAAACAGCGTCCCGTATTCCCGTATTTAGGACTAAAAGTTGGCATCTCCGCTTTTAGTCCTATTTTTTTTGGACATTTTCTATTCTTTTCATGCCCACTTAAGGTGCTTGTAGGACTAATTCTGCGTGGTCCCCATTTTAGTCCTAGGATTCCTGAGATTTAGGCTGTAAAACGATGGAATCATTGAAAAAAAATAGGACTAATCTCGCGACAGTCCTATTTTAGTCTTAAACTTTTCGCTGAAAGTACGTTTTTCCTAGGACTAAAAACAGAACTTCAACGATCTAGTACTAAAAGCTCACCCGACGAGCAAAACTCAACCAACGAGCAAAACGTACCCATCGAGCAAAAGTTACCCGACGGAGACAAGCGTCTATTAGCGCTTGCCTTCCTTCTTGTAACGTTCAATGCATTCCTGGTAGAATTCGTAGGTCTGCTGGGCAATTGCCTTCCAGCTGAATACGTCGATTGCGCGCTGGCGGCTCACTTCGCCCATCTTCTTTGCCATTTCGGGGTTAGCCAGAATGGTGTTCAGTTTGTTTGCGAAATCGGTCTGGAATGCCTTGGGGTCGGCAGGTTCGAAGTTGGTCTCGGAAACTGCCTTCAGGGGAACCAGGAAGCCGGTTTCGCCATCCACGATGATTTCGGGAATGCCGCCCACGGCGCTTCCCACCACAGGAGTACCGCAGCTCATGGCTTCAAGGTTGATGATGCCGAAAGGTTCGTAGAGAGACGGAGTTGCAAACACGGTAGCGTGGCTGTAAAGCACGCGGAGTTCCTCATGCGGAACCGGTTCCTGAATCCAGATAACGCCATCACGAGTCTTCTGGACTTCTTCAATAAGGGCCTTGCATTCGTCGGCAAGTTCCTGAGTGTCGGGAGCACCGGCGCAGAGAACCACCTGTGCGTTCTTGTCGATCTGGGGAATTGCCTGGATCAGCTGGCTGATGCCCTTCTGGCGGGTAATACGGCCAACGAACAGCACAAAAGGCTTGTTGGGATCAACGCCCCACTTTTCCAGAATGCCTGCGCTGAAGGTGGGCTTGTAGAAGTCCGGATCGATACCGTTGTAAATCACCTTCACGCGGTCTTCGGGAACGCCATAAAGCTTCATCACGTCGCGCTTCATGCCCTGGCTCACTGCGATGACGCCGTCGGCAGCTTCGTAGGCGGTACGTTCAATCCAGCAGCTCATGGCGTAGCCGCCGTCACCCAACTGTTCAGCCTTCCACGGACGGTGGGGTTCCAAAGAGTGAGTGGTAAGAATCAGCGGGCACTGCAACAGGCGGGAAGCGAGAACGCCGCCAAAGTGGCTGTACCAGGTATGGCAATGGATAACGTCGATGTCATCCATGGTGGCGGCCCACTGCAGGTTAATATCCAGGGGCTTGAAAATCTTCTGGAAGCGGTCATCCTTAGGGTTCAGGCCCAGCTTGCGGCTGAAACCAACAGCACGGATATTGTCGGCATCGTCATTCTGAGAACCAAAGCAACGGGCTTCCACATGGCAAAGCTTTGCCAGTTCCTGGGTCAGGAACTTAACGTGGATACCGGCACCACCGTAGATTTCCGGCGGAAATTCATTAGTAAGGATAGCAGCGTTCATAGTAGTCTCCAGAGGCGGTAATAAGCCCGCCTTACGTTCCAAATATATAACAAAAAAGACTCCCCGGCGTAAACCGGGGAATCCAAGGAGTGTGTTATGTCAAAGAACGTTTTAGTAGACTAGAAGTTGATGCACTGGCCCTTCCAGTTACCACTTTCACCAACGATGGGGCCGTTGATGTAGGCGCCACTAGTGCCCACGAAGTCCTTCTTACGGAAATCTTCGCCACCCAGGTGCCAACGCATCCAGGCAACGGTGGCAGCCATGCCGCCCCAAGGACCGGAACCGTGGCCCCAGCCGCATTCGCCATTCTGGCATTCATTACCCTTGCCGCCAGTCATCTTGAGCAGGCAGGCGGGAACCATGCCAGCCTTAACACTGTAGTAGTCGCCTTCGGCATTGGGGCGTTCCATGCCGCCTTCGCCGTAAACAATGGCAATAGTCTTAGACTTGCTGACCTTGGCTGCGGTAGCGTGGTCAAATGCACCACTGTTGTTCAAAACTGCGGTAATCACACGGTCATCGCCGAGGAGCATCTTTTCGGACTGGAGACCACCCATGGAATGGCCGGATGCGCCAACCTTGGTCATATCCAGCTTCTGGTACAGCGGATCGCCCGGAGTGTTGTTCTTCTTTTCGAGCCAGTCGAGAGCGGGTTTGCCGCGGCCAGTGCCATCGGGAGATTCGCTGGTTGCAATCACCACGAAACCATGGGAAGCAAGGCGCTTGATAAGGCCTTCGTAAGCGGTAGGTTCGGTGCCGCCACCGGGGCCCCACAGCACAACACCGTGCTTCTGGGTTTCAGAAAGGCGCTTGGGATAAGCAAGAACTGCCCCACCGTTATCACCGGTCTTGGTGAAATATTCCACTTCCATGTAGTTCTTGTTTTCGTCGGTATCGTTAGCAAGGAAAATGCCCTTGGGAGCCTGCTGGACCGGTTCTTCCACAGAAGAGGAGGATTCAGGTTCGGGAGCCTTTTCGCTGGAGCTAGAAACTTCGGGCACTACGCTGGAGCTGGAAGCCGGAGCTTCGACATCAGCAGAGGATTCGGGACCAACAGCAGGATTTTCTGTAGGCAAGCTAGGATCGACAACTTCGCCAGGAACGCTAGGATCGGAACCACCCGGAACAACAGATTCTTCACCGCCGGAAACGTTGGGGCCCACGGTCTCGCCTTCACCAGGCTGAACAACAGGCTGACCTTCAGACGGACCATCTGCCGGAAGCTGCGCTTCGGGATCGGCGGGCTGGATCACTTCGCCAGTAATAGGGTCGATAATCGGTTCGCTAGGCTGTTCTACACCCGGGATACCGTTATCGCCAATAGCATTGCTGACAGAGTTGGCAGCGTCATCGCCGCAGTTCATAAAGGCAAGAGCACTTGCTGCTACGATTGCCATCTTGATAAATCTAGACTTCATTTGTCTTCTCCTTTATTTCCCGTTCACCGTTCTATAAACTACCCTTTGGCGTGTAAAAAAATCACGTTCCCAAAACAGTTTCCGTGGACAAAATATCCAAAGATGACGAAATCAAACAGAAAACAAAAAACACCCCGTTTTCACGAGGTGCTGTTTGGCCTAAAAATTTTTAAACGGCTTAATGTTTCTTCGTCTACGAAAAACTCGTCGATAAAACTTAGCGAAGACGGTCGTTGATACTTGCCAGGAATTCGGCGCGAGTCTTTTCGTCGGTCTTGAAGCAGCCCAGCAGCTGGGTCGTGACCATGGTTGCCCCCGGCTTCTTGATGCCGCGCATGGTCATGCACATGTGGCTTGCTTCCAGCAGCACTGCAACGCCCTTGGGCTTCAGTTCCTTCTGGATCAGTTCCGCAATCTGACGGGTCATGCGTTCCTGGATTTGCGGGAAGCGGGCATAGAATTCCACCACGCGGGGAATCTTGGAAAGGCCCACCACGCAGTCACCGGGAATGTAGGCCACGTGGGCCTTGCCGGTGAACGGCAGAAAATGATGTTCGCACATGCTGGCAAAAGGAATGTTGGGCACAACGATCATCTCGTCGTACTTCTCGTGGAAACGGGTCTTGAGAATGTCCTCGGCCTTCTGTTCGCCAGAAAGGCTGCTCATGACCTCAGCATACATCTTGGCAACACGCTTGGGAGTTTCCAGCAAACCTTCGCGGTTCACATCCTCGCCCATTCCTTCAAGAATCATCTTGAAGCCATCTTCCATCATCTTTAAATTCATATCTATTTCTCCAGCGGAAGCATCAAGATACGGGACTTTCTGCTGTAGTTGTAATGTTCACGCTTGGTCTTGGGCAACTGCTCGATGGTGCCGTCCACAAAGCCGAAGTGGTAGAACCAGTCCAGCGCCTGGGTGGTCAACAGGAACAGCTTCTTGTAGCCCTTCATGCGGCCCACCTCGATCAAGTGGCGGACGATGGCGTCGCCGATGCCGGACTTGCGGTAGTTGGCGCCCACAGCGATACCTGCAATTTCTGCCATGCCGTCCTCGAATTCGTGAAGGGCGCCGCAGCCGTGAATGCTGTTATCGATGTTGTACACCACGTAGTCCTTGAGCTTTTCGGAAATGCTTTCCTGGGTTCGCGGCACAAGGAAGCCCTGGTCGATGTAGTCCTGCATGATGCGCAGGATATCGGGAATGTCTTCCATGTTGGCGGGCCTGATACTGGAGTACTGGTTGGCGTACACCATGGTACCGTCACCGCGGGCGGAGAACACTTCCTGAAGCAAGCTGCCCTGGAATTCACCGCTAAGCAAGTGCACACGGTTGGCGCCGGCCTTGCAGGCGTGAATGGCGTTCATCAGGTAGTCCATCTGGGCAAAGTTCAACGTATCGGAATTCAGTTCCAGAAGTTCCTGGGCCTGGTCCACATCCATAGCAGAAATCAGGCCGTTGTCGGTAGGCTCCAGATACTTGGTGTTCTTGCCAGTTACCAGGCCTTCCAGCTTGATACCGTCCTGGTTACCGATGAAGAACAGCTTGCCCACCTTCATGTACTTGCAAAGTTCAGTGGCCAGTTCCGTGGAGCTGATGTTGTAGGCGTGACCGATCTTGTTCCAGCCGATAGGCGGAATGATAGGCACGAAATTCTCGTCCAGCAGCTGTTCCAGGATATCCTTCTGGACACGTTCGATGCGGCCGGTGCGCATATAGTCCACACCGTTTACCACACCCATGCTGCGGGCCAAAATCCAGTTGCCCTGAATACCACGGAGTCCGCTAGCGGTCAGGTGGCTCATGATGTGCTGGGCAGCGCCAAGAGATGCCTGTTCCACATGGGGCAGGGCCTCTTCGCAAGTAAGACGTACGCCGTTATGGAACTTGGATTCCAGACCCCAAGCCTTCAGCTGGGCATCGATGGAATTGCGGGTGCCGGGCACGATAATGATCTTAATCCCGGACTTGTGCAAAAGCCCGATATCTCGCATGAGCACAGGAAACAGCGGATGGCTCATGAGGTCATCTTCGATCTTCAAGACAAACAGCTGACCCTTGAAGCGTTCCATATAGCCGAACACTTCGCGAATGAAACCTGCTACTTCAAAATGCTGGGATGTAAAATCATTTGGGTTCATGTGGGGAAAGATAGGAAAATTTTTTATGGTGCCTACGCGGAGGTAGCTCTCGCAGCGCGGAATGACCTAACAAAAGAACGCACCCCAAAAGGAGTGCGTTCAAATCTCGTTTTCAAGCGAATTAATTCACTACTTCTTGCCGGCGGGCTTTTCAGCAGGCTTCTGGGCATCGGCCTTGGGGGCTTCTGCCGGCTTGGCTTCGGCGGCGGGCGCAGCAGGCTGTGCGGCGGGCTGTTCTGCAGCCGGGGCAGTACCGTCAGCGGCTTCGGGCGGAACTTCGGCAAAGACCTTCAGCAGTTCCACTTCGAACACCAGCATGGAGTTTGCAGGAATCAGCGGCGGCACGCCTTCTTCGCCATAGGCGAGAGCGCTGGGGATCCAGGCCTTGACCTTGTCGCCTTCCTTGAGGACCATGAGCAGGTCCTGCCAGCCTTCGATCACGGCGCTTACCGGGAATTCCAGCGGTTCACCGCGCTTGACGCTGTTGTCGAATTCGGTACCGTCCAGCAGGGAACCAACGTAGTGGACCTGCACCTTGTCGGATGCCTTGGGAGTGATGCCTTCGCCCTGCTTGATGTACTGGTACTGAACACCCTTCGGGGTTGCCTTGACAGTAGAGTCGGCGGCGTTCTTTTCGAGGAAAGCCTTCTGGTCGTCAAGTGCCTTCTGAGAAGCGGCCTTTTCATCGGCTTCCTTCTTCTGCTGCATCTGGAGGAGCAGATCCTGGAGAGCAGCCTCGGCAGTGGAATCATCCATAAGGACTGCGCGGCTTGTATCCACCTGGTCCTTGATGGCGTCCATGAGCACTACCATGTTCAGGGGAACGCTGATGTTGGCGATAGCCTTACCCAGGTCCATACCGAGAGCATAGCTGTAACGGTTGGCGGGGTCGTTCAAGTCTGCCTTCTGGGTTACGGGGGCTGCAGCCGGAGTTTCAGCGACGGCAGGAGCAGCGGCCTCTGTAGCAGCGGGAGCCGGAGCAGCACTGGGTTCTACAGCGGGCTTCTGGGAGCCACCACAGGCTACCAGAGCGCCACAAAGAGCAAAAAAGGCGGAACAACGAGTGATATTCATGTATTTCCTCATAGAAAACTTGTGATTTCTAACACCCTAAAAGTACAAATTTCAAAATGGAGAACACGCCGTGAACACTTTCAACATTCCGTTTTTGCGCAAAAAACGGCAATTCCCCATTCACCGCGCAAGTATTCCGCCTTTCTGATCTTCCAAAAACGGCGTTTTTAAGCAAATTTCGCCATTTTTCCCGTTATCGTGACCTACACCACAAAAAAAATCGTTTTGTAAACCGAACTAAACAATGCCCTTTGAAAATGTTACAAAAATACTATCTTTGCGCGCAAGAAAGAGAAAAGGTTGAGGTTAACTCATTATGAACGAACACTTTAGAAACATTATCGCTTCTGCGAATGCTAACAAGGAACAGTTCGACGGTTCCCTGGAAGTAATCAAGGATTCCCTTCATGCTTCTATCGCAAGCGCCGCTCCCGAAGCAGCAAAGGCTCCCGCAACCACCGGTTGGCTCAAGGGCAGCCTCTCCTACCCCTGGGTTCTGGTTTGCTCCGTCGTCCCGGCTCTGAAGGACATTTTCTAGAATCGGTCGGAAAGCCGGATTAGGCCCCCAATAAAAACGTTTGGTTTTACATATAGTGAATAAGCCTCGAGGAATTACCCCGGGGCTTTTTAAATTCCTGAAAAAACGGCAAAAAAAACTCTTTTGTTATTTAAAAGCCAGCGACCATGCAGATAACTTTGTTGTTTACGCGGCTCTCGGCTTTTACTATCTTGTGGGTCATAGAAATTAAACCTGGAGACAAATATGGCAGCTCTCGTTTTGGATGGCAAGGCTCTTGCCAAGACTACCGAAGAAGAACTCAGCGCACGCGTGGCTAAGCTTAAGGAAAAGACCGGCAAGACCCCGATTCTTGCTACCATCCTCGTTGGCGACGATCCCGCTTCCGCAACCTACGTGAAGATGAAGGGCAACGCCTGCGCTCGCGTGGGCATGGAAAGCATCAAGGTGATCATGCCCCAGGATACCACCACCGAACAGCTGCTCTCCAAGATCCAGGAACTGAACAACAATCCGGACGTTCACGGCATTCTCCTGCAGCACCCGGTTCCGCGCCAGATCGACGAACGCGCCGCTTTCGAAGCTATCGACGCACGCAAGGACGTTGACGGCGTGACCTGCCTGGGCTTTGGCCGTATGTCCATGGGCGAAAAGGCCTATGGCTGCGCTACCCCCCAGGGCATCATGCGTCTCTTGAAGGCTTACAATATCGAACTCTCCGGCAAGCACGCTGTGGTTGTTGGCCGTAGCGCAATCCTCGGCAAGCCCATGGCCATGATGCTGTTGAACGCCAACTGCACCGTTACCATTTGCCACTCCAAGACCCCTAACGTTCCGGAACTGGTGAAGCAGGCCGACATCGTGGTTGGCGCCGTAGGCAAGCCGGAATTCATCAAGAAGGAATGGATCAAGCAGGGCGCAGTTGTGGTTGACGCCGGTTACCATCCGGGTGGCGTTGGCGACTGCGAAAAGGGCATGGAAGAAGTTTCCAGCGCATACACCCCAGTTCCGGGCGGCGTTGGCCCCATGACCATCAACACCCTCATCTACCAGAGTGTTGAATCCGGCGAGAAGTACATTCTCGGCTAATCCGAATGTAGGCGCCGAAGGCGCAAACAAAGGCGATGGAATTTGGAGTCAGACCTCCTTTCCACCGCCTTTTTTATATCGTGTTCAATCTAGAACGGGAACATTAAACCAAAGCCAAGGGGAAACACAAGGGCTTCATTATCCAGATAGGCATTGTCTGTATCCAGATTGGTGTAGTAACCGCCCTGACCAGCAAAGAAATGGAAGCCAATCTCAGCATAGGCGCCAAAGTGCTTAAAGAACATCTGCTGAAAGCCAGCACCAAACATCAGCCGCCAAAAGTTGGAGTGATCTTCATAATGTCTGTGATGTTCATTCCATGTGGAATTCAAGTCATGTACCCACTGGGAGGAATGATACAAGTACGGCCCATTCAAGCCCATAGGATGCCAGGAAACATTGACTCCAAGAAAAAGAAAATCATCATCAATACCATTAAAGCTTGCACCTACGGCAAACTTGTCGTTCAGGAAAGTCTGCTCCACATTTACCATTCCACGACTGGACAAGCTTGTACCTACTGAAACTGATGTTGTAGCAAAGCAAGCCACAACAAAGCAAAGGGCAAACAAAATGGCAACAGCAAATTGCCTCATATCTAACCTCCAAAAATGTTCATTGCATCTAACGAAAATATACAAAAACAACGTAAAAAAGCCCATAAAAATGCCCCCAGGCAGCGTCTGCTAGGGGGCGGTACAAGGTAGTATGAGAGATGAATATTTTTAAAAATTCTGCGGCAAGAGCTGCGGGGCCGGCAAGTTACTTGCGGACGCGAACAGTCTGCATGGCCTTGCCTGCCTGGCCGTAGCGCATGATGTACATGCCTGCGGAGAGACCCGCCTGAGCGCGGTTCCAGACTTCGCGGGTAGCGCCGGCTGCCACATTGACGGATTTTACCAGCTGGCCGTTCATGTCGAACACCTGACACTTGACCATGCCGGAAGCAACCTCAAGACGGATCGGCTTGATGGCGGTACCATCGTCGCCACCGGGAACGTTGCCGGGCTCCTGACCTTGATTTTCGCCGGGAGTTACAACCGGATTGGCGGTGCCATCACCCGTAAGCTTGATCCAGTCTACGTTCAGGTTGTCGTTGTTGATTGTCAGACGGAGAGTCTGCTTGCCCGCGGCAAGCTGAATCTCGTCGCCCTCGGATTCGGAATAGGTATCCCAATCCCCCAAATTCTTGACGGTCACATCTGTACTGCTGGAGCCAACAGCAACAGTGACAGTGCCTGCGGATGCGTTACCGGTGGCGCCGTTCACAGCGACCTTGTACTTGCCGGCAGACTTCACATCCAGAGTGTATTCGAAGTAGTCGCCTGCGGTAGTGTAACCAACGGCATAGCCGGAAGCACCCTTCACAATGCCTGCGTTATCGCTGCGGTAATCCGGAGCTTCGTTCTCGGGATTGGAATGGCTGAATGCGTTCACGTCGTAGTTTTCGGCTTCAACGGTACCGGGAACTGCGATTGCGCCCTTGAAGGGCTTTGCCTCGGCAGCGGAGCTGCTGGAAGCGGGAGTTTCACTAGAGGAGCTACCGGGAGTGACAGCAGCGCCGTCGGAAGACAGCACGATGTCGCCACCGTTGGGCACGGCGTCAAAGTAGATGTAGCCATCGCTGATGGAAGCGTCGATAGCCTTGCTGCCCTGCATGGCAGAAACCTTGGTCCAGTTGTTGGAATTCTTGACGCGGATAGAAAGAGGATAATCGTACTTGGAAACGTTGTCTGCAATATTGTGAGTCAGCTTGAAGGCCATGGTGCCTGCGGCAGCGGAAGAAACGGCCTCGATCTTGGAAGCGTTACGTTCCTTGATGTACATGACGGTGCTACGCATGGTCGTGACCCAGATCTTGGAATCGTTCTGCTTAGCCCACTGGAGAGCGCCTTCAATGGCGCTGATATCGGTAGGAGAATAAGTAGCGTTTCCGTTGTTCTTGCCGGAGAAACCATGAGTCAGGAATGCCACCCAGCCACCCTGCTGAATAGCCTTCTGCATCTGACCGGTAAAGTCGTTAGTGCTCTTGATGGAACCTTCGGAACCCGTCATGATGGCAGAAACCTTGGTCCAATCGTTAGGACCATTCTTGCCCATGATATCGGAGCCACCCTGCCAGGAACCGTTACAAATACGACCGGCAATGTAGTTCTGATTCACTGCAGACTGGCTAGGAACATTACAGTTGGGGTAGGCCACAACAAGGCAGCCGTAGTCCTGGGTAATCTTGCTCTGGATAGCCTGCTTGGAAGAGGCTTCTTCACCCTGCATATTCTGCCCGTGGGTGTTACTGTGGCTTGCGATTTCGTGACCGTTCTTGGCCATGTTCTGGAAACCGCTCCAGTTAGGATTCCAGTTCACCACCACGTTGAAGGTGGCCTTGTAACCATACTTGTCGAACAGGGGGCCCGCATCGCTCACATGGCTGGGAGCACCATCATCAAAAGTGAAATTTGCCGCAGCTGTGCGGAAACCGGCCCAAGTGGCGATTTCCTGTGCCTGGGCAACGGTAAAGGCGCAAGAGGCGGCCACAGCGGCCAGGGCAACCTTACCAGTAAAATTGTACTTCTTCATAAACACTTCCTTATCCCTAGAAAATCCCTAGTAACCTATAATATATGTAAGGTACTCCAAAATGGAATAAGGCTAAGAAAGCTTCCGTTGTAGCCCATTACAACAAAGGCTTACTAAAAGTTACAACCAGAAATCACAGCGCAGCCAGGAAATCTTTGGCGTCCTGGCAACAGACCAGGGAGGGCCCCAGCAAATTCTGGAGGCGCATCAAGTCCGGATGGTCGGAAGGTTCAAAAACCACCACCTTTTTGAAACGTTCACGATGGCGGAGCAGGAATTCCAGGTTGTTTATGTCGGATTTCGGGAATCCATAGCCAACGAAATAGATTTCTTCGGCATTTTTCAGGTAATAATCGGCCTTGCTCCAGAGTAGATTGAACAAACTTCCCCTGAGGAAGCTCTCTTTTGCATGGGCCATGGGAATGTAGATAGGGGTATCTTCGCAATAAATGGGGAAACTGCGATCACAGGGTTCCACCTGGCATACGTTACGGAGGTCCAAGGTGTCGGAAACGCCCTTGAGAGGGAACCAGTTCAAGGATCCATGAAGCTTTATGAGGTCGATGGTGCGGTCACCACGGGAACGGACTGCGGAACGGTCCGCCGGATCGATGCGGACGCCATAATCCACCACCGCCCGGGATGAAAGTTCCGGATCGGCGGCAATGGCGTTCTCGATAATGGTATCGTAATTGAAGCTGAGGAGCAGCGTGTCCCGGACGCCATCAGAGGGGCTGTTGACGCAACCAGCCAGGAACTTGTTCAGAACCGCCGCCGCGTCGGAGTCCAAAGCGGATCCACCCGCCTGCTCATTGTTGCGGATGGTGCTGGCGATAAAACGGAGCATCTCGAAACGGAGGGAGGAATGGTAAAGGCGTTCCCGTTCTCCCGGGAAAATCTGGGCAGACAGAATGGAGGTTGCCAAGGTCTCGATGTTCAGGTATTCCCGCTGACCGTTGCAGATATCCAGAAAGTTCCTGCAGTAGTCCCTGAAATGAGGGAACTCGTCGGGAATGCCAAAGGGGATCAGCTCATTCAGGTCCCGAAGAGTAGGCATGGCGGGGCAAAAGGATTTGCTGAAGCCAGACCCTAGAACAAAGATGCGGCGATATACGCCAGGCGCTTTCTGAAAAAAATCACTCATACCATGAATGTACGATATTTTTGCCGGAAACGAGCAGGAAGATTCAATCAGAAAATCAACTTTTTAGAGAAAATTGTCACTAATTTCACAAAAATTTTGATTTAGTAGCATAAAATTTAATTTGTATGTACTCAATTTTTGCAAATTGACGTTTTTTATTAAACTTCTTCAAAAAAATTTGTCACCAAGCAGACCATTTTGCATTTTCAGTGGCAACAATTTTCGTTTTAAACGAACTTTTTGTTTAATTTATATGTAAAAATTGTCACTAAAAAGATGTTCTGTTTTCTTTGGTGACATAAAATTTGAAAAAAGGCCGATATGTAGACGGATTTCGAGGCAATCTCGCTAGAAATAGAGGTTGCCGTCGGCAAGGGCCGTGATGGGGACGAGGCGCTTGCATACGGCGGAAGCCGCGATTTTGGTGGTATCGTCCGGAGTGGAGGGGCCCAACACAAAGGCCACGCCCGACAGGAAGTTCATCCACTGCTGCGGCGTGAACTTGAATCCACAGAAATGCTTTAGACACGGAACTATCCAGGCGTCATGACTGCAGAAAATGCCATAACGGGGCGGTTTCGGGAGGTTGAATTCTGCGTAGGAGGCAGGGTCATCCATCTTCTGAAGCATCATGCGGAACATCTCCTCGGCGCGGCCCGACAATGGATAGAATGCCGGATGCTCGCCTGCGGAAATCCACTGGCAGATATTCGGATAGAAGTTCTCGTTGAGTGTCTTGAGGTATTCATCGTAATTTTGCACAAAGTAATCGCCCAGGCAATCCAGGATTTTTACCTCCGGCGCTGCGGGGGCGCCGGCGGACTCACGGCCCTGGCCGATCCGCTGGGCCGTTTCTACACAACGGCCCACAGGGCTACTGAAGTACACCGCGTCGTGATACACAGAGCCCGCCACACCAGGACCTATGGCAACACCCAGGTCGTAGCCCTGTTGGCGCCCCCGGTCCGTAAGGCCAACGTGGGCCCCGCTGTCTGTATCCGCGGGCGTTATATGGCGGCGTTCGCCATGACGCAATAGCAGGATAACTCTTTCGTCGGGCTCAAGACTCCCGAAAAACTCAGACGCAGCAACATACTTGTTCATGTCCGAAAGAATAAAAAATCCCGGACTCGGTCCGGGAACGTTCCATTACATCTCACAGCTCAACGCCGGCTAGAACACCAGCATGGGCAGCAGGTCAGCAAGCACCGGCGACAGGAAATGCCATATGGTGTGGGTAATGCCGAAGCAGACAATGCCAAGCAGGAATCCGCCGATAATATCGGTAAGCCAGTGCACTCCAAAGTACACGCGCAACAGCCCCCAGCTCATGGGGAACAAAAGCATGACCCAGCCATAGTAGGGCATTGCAGCAGTCATGGTCATGGCCACCGCAAAGTTGTTCATAGTGTGGCCACTGGGGAAACTGAATTCGTCCATGGGCGGCACATCAGGCTTGATGGAGTCAATCACCACGAAGGGACGGGGGCGCTTTACCGAAAGCTTGATAAGCTCATAAAGGCCCAGGGTAATTCCAGTTACAATGGCAGCTTCCATCACCACCGGGATAAAGGCTCGCCAACCGATATGAATGAAAAGTACAATGGCAAAGATAATCCAAACGTAACCATCTCCCAGGCGCACATAGGAGCGCAGGAACTTCTTGGTCTTTTCGGAAAAGTGCCTATTCTTCCAATACCAATAGAGGGAGACACTTTCGTCAAATCTTTGGATTCTCTTAAACATTGGGCCAAATTTACAAAATTTTGAGGAGGCTTTTTCCTAATTTTACGATAATATCGTCGAAGCAGGACCTGCCCAACACGAGTACTTTAGGTTTAGCCGAAGCCAACCGCCTTGCCCACTTCCTACTTCCAAGAGATTTTCATAATTATAGAGGTAAAAATGCGTGTACTCGTTTTAAACTGCGGCAGCTCTTCTGTGAAGTTTGCCGTCATCGATACAAAGACCAAGGAATCCATTGCCAGCGGCCTCGTGGAAAACATCGGCGTTAACGGCCACACCAAGGCCAAGGGCCCTGAAGGCAAGATCGACTTCAACTTCGACTGCCCCACCCACGCCGAAGCTGTGGACCAGGTAAAGAAGTTCCTGGACGAACAGAAGCTCACCGACACCATCGAAGCCATCGGCCATCGCGTGGTGCACGGCGGTAAGTACATCAAGAGCGAAAAGGTGACCCAGGATGTGATCGACTACATCCGTAGCATCGTCCTGTTCGCCCCGCTCCACGAACCTGCACACGCCACCGGTATGGAATGCGCCATGAAGTTCTTCCCGAGCCTCAAGGACAAGCAGGTTGCCGTATTCGACACCGCCTTCCACCAGACCATGCCCCGTAAGGCATTCCTCTATGGCATCCCCTACAAGTTCTACGAATCCGACGCCATCCGCCGTTACGGTTTCCACGGCACCAGCCACCGCTTCGTCACAGCCGAAGCAGCCGCCATCCTCGGCAAGAAGCCGGAAGACTGCTGCCTCATTACCGCACACCTCGGTAACGGTTCCAGCTGCTCCGCCATTCTCAACGGCAAGTGCGCCGACACCACCATGGGCTTCACCCCGCTGGACGGCCTCATCATGGGCACCCGCTCCGGCTCCATCGACCCGGCAATTCTCTTCTACATCAGCAAGAAGTACGGCTACGACATCGACCGTCTCGACAAGATGGTGAACAAGGAATCCGGCCTTCTGGGTCTTTCCGGCTTAAGCAATGACATGCGTACCCTGACCCAGGCTGCAAGCGAAGGCCACGTCGGCGCACAGATTGCTCTTGAAACCTTCTGCTACAAGCTGGCCCGCGAAATCGGCGGCATCGCCATGGCACTGCCCCGCATCGACGCCCTGGTCTTTACCGGCGGCATCGGCGAAAACAGCATGCTGGTCCGCAAGACCGTGATGGAAAACCTGGCACTTCTCGGCTACCAGATCGACGAAGATCGCAACAACAAGAGCGGCAAGGAATCCGGCCACATCATCTCTAAGGACGGCACTCCCGCTGCAATGGTCGTTGCAACCAACGAAGAACTGCTTATCGCCCTCGATACCGAAGAACTGGTAAAATAGGTTAAAGGATTCTAGCTCGCTGGCCGGTAAAACGTTTTACCATTAGTTAACGATTTCGTTAACCAATGATTGCGTTTTTGGCGTTTTCTCAAAGGTATTAGTTAACGTTTTCGTTAACAAGCGATTGAGACTAAATAACAGATGGATCTAAAAAAAGAGGCTCCCCCGCGGGAGTCTCTTTTTAGTTGTTGATCCGGAGCATTCCGGTTCAACTTTCAATTACTTGATGGTGAAGGTCTGGTTGTTCACACGGAGAACCTTGCGGCCCTGGAAGCTGTCTGCAGCGGCGCGGACTTCGTCGGCGCTTACCGGCAGGCGGCGCTTCCACATAACGCGGCCCTGAACATCCATCATTACTGCTGCACCGCGGTTAGCCATAATGGCCTGCTGCCAGCCCATCTTGGGAGATGCGACAACCGGGCGGATTGCGTTGGTGGTATCTCTCGGATCGTCACCCACAATCAGGATCAGCTTTGCAGTTGCATAGGTGGTAGCGTCGGTGCCCTTCACGCTGAAGGCCATGATGTAGTTTTCCAGCAAGATGGCGTCGGCCTTCGGGACGATGCTAATCATGTTGTCCTTGACGGTCCATTCAAGAGCTTCGTCGGCATTCTTGGTAGCAGACACTTCGAAGGTCAAGGTGTCGCCATCCGGATCCATGATTACGTCGTACAGGTCTACATCCAGACTCCAGTCTTCAGTACCCACATAGATGGTATCGTTAAGAGCAACGGGCTTGTCGTTGGTGCAAGCAATCACAGCCGGGATTTCAAGATCGGTAGATGCGCCCTGAGTATCGGTTGCGGTAACAATAACCTTAGCTTCACCGCAAGCGTTACGTACGGACTTCACAAGGATTGCGCCAGAGGACATGGAGGGAGCCAGCAGGCTGTCGTCGCTGCGGACAGTAATCTTGAGGTCGGCTGCCTTGTCGGAATCGTCGACGAACCAGCTAAGGACATCCAGCTTGGCGAACTTCTTGATGGTGGTAAAGTCTTCGGTGAGGGCAGAGAGGCTGTTACCAAGGGTGTCGAGGATTTCAGCCACAATCTCGGGAGCGTGGTTCTTGTAAAGAACAGTCAGGATGACTTCGACAGTGTCGGAAGCATCGCCCACAGCGTTGGCGTTGTAGTAGGTGAAGGAATCTTCGCCTTCGTAGCCAGCTTCGGATTCATAGGTAAAGGAGCCATCCACCTTGAATTCAAGGGTACCGTGCTTAACGTCGTCTACGACGGCAGCACCCAGAACGGACGCGCCATCGGGATTGTAGTCGTTAGCAAGAACGCCCTTCTTGGCATCGATAACATTGAGAGAATCCTGGATAACCTTGTAGGCATCGGCAACGGCAACCGGATTGTCCTTGACCGGAACAACATTCAGGAAGACACTGACGCTTACAGTATCTTTACCTTCGGCTGCATAGAGGATCACTTCGGCAAGGCCGGAGGCATCGGCAACCGGAGCCACCTGGATTACATAGCTGCTAGCGAGCTTGACATAGTCCAGAGTAACAACCTTGTCGCCCTTGAGCTTTGCGCCTATGGTCAGGTTGGCTTCGCCGTCGGGGTCGCTAAACACAACACCTGCGGTAGGAATCTTGATAGCAATTTCTTCGAAGTCTTCAAGGAGCGGGATGGTATCACCGATAGCAGCAGCTTCGCCGCCAACCGTGATAGCAGGATCAACGACTTCAACCACAGCCGGGTCGTCGACGTTGTTCACCTTGATGGTAACGGTAGCCGGAGCACTTTCCTTGGTACCGCCAACTTCAACAACAGTATAGGTGAAGGAATCTTCGCCGTAGAAGTCCTTTTCGGGAGTGTAGGTAAAGGTACCCAGGTCGGTATCGAATGCAAGTACGCCGTGTTCCACATCGCCAACAGTGCCAATCACAAACTCGTCGCCGTCGGCATCGTAGTCGTTGGCCAGCACGCTATTCTTTACAGCAACCTTGAGAGCAACCTCTTCGTCGGTCTCGTAGGAATCGTTAACGGCAACCGGAGCATTTTCGCGGTCGATAGCGTCAACAGTCAGAGTATAGGAGGCGGTCTTCTTGGTGGGGTCGGTTGCGGTAATGCTTACGACTGCACCGTTCTTGGGGTTGGGGGTTGTCACCAGCTTGATGACACTGTTCTGATTGAAAACGGTATCGGTACCGGCAAGAGCCACAGCCTTGACGCCGTCGTTCACGATCTTCACGGTAATCTTCAGATCGTCGCCATCCTCGTCGGTGAACATCTTGCTCATGTCCAGCTTGAGGGTATCGCCTTCGTTAAGGGTTTCAGAGCCTTCGCCGGAGGTATAGGGAGCGACCAGTTCCGGAGCGTGGGTCACGCATTCGTCGGCCAGAATGAAGCTTGCAATCTGAACTTCGTTGGTGCCAGCATCCACAGTGGCGTGGGTGTTCTTGAAGCCAATCTGAACGCCGGTCTGCTTGGTAGCATTCCATGCCACGGTAGTGGTGGACTTCCAGCCCTGAGTCAGTTCAGAGAAGGCGATGAAGGTCTTGCGGAATCCGGTTGCAGCCGGGATTTCCATGCCATAGTAGTTGTCGTCGGTAATGGTAGACTGCTTGAAGTCTACGCGGAAAGGCATTTCGGCCTTGTAGGTCATGCAAACGCCCTTATAGGCAGACAGGCTGATGGGAGTATCCTTACAGGAGGAATAGTCCGCATTGCAGGTCTGTTCCCAGCCAATGCCATAGCCGGCGCCATTGCTAGTCTTGCCAGCCTTGGCAGTAAAGTCGATAACGACAGCGCCGTTCACATTGGTAGTATCGATGGCGGCACCAGTACCGTACTTGAAGGTAAAGGAGTAGGCAGGAGCCTTGTCAACCTTTACGCCGTCTTCGTTGGTCCACACCACGGCAGTGGCTGCGGATGCATAACTGGCAAGTAAACCGAATGCCAGGGTAGCAAATTTCTTAATCATATAGGCCTCTCTTTCCTAATCCCAGGATTATATAAGATAATTATAATAAAAGCCTTATATAAAAAGCAAGGGGGGCTCAAGACCTCCCTCTCAAAGATGGGGCAAAATAGCCCCTATTTTCGCCCCTTTTTTGAGAGGGGCGGAAATTATCCCAAGGAATCCAGCTCCTCGTAGCGTTCGTACGCCTTTTCGAGGGCCGCCTCGCGGTCCGAGATCTCCTTCTGGAGCTCTACAATACGGGCGGCGTTCGTAAATACCTCCGGCTTGGAGAGCTCCGTCTGACGTTCAGCGATCTCGGATTCAAGCTGTTCGATCTTTTCGGGGAGGGCGGCGTATTCGCGCTCCTCGTTATAGCTGCGCTTCTTTTTCTTGACAGGAGCGGCGCCCGGGGCGGAATCCGAGTTCGCAGCGGAAGAGACGCTACCCGCGGAACGGGCCTGGGAAGCGGCAGCCTTTTCGGCGGCAAGCCTGGCGGCGTTAGCGGCTTCCTTGTCTCGCATCTTCTTGTTGGCCTCATAGTCACTGTAACCGCCCACGGCCTCGAAGATGTTACCATCCTCCTCGATGGCTAAAATGCCTGTGGCCACAGAGTCAAGGAAGGCGCGGTCGTGACTTACGGTAAGAACGGTACCCTTGTACTCCGCCAAAAGTTCCGCCAACAAATCCAAGGTTTCCATATCCAGATCGTTGGTCGGTTCGTCAAGAACCAAGACGTTACTGGGATGGCTGAAGAGGCATGCCAAAAGCAGGCGGTTTCGTTCACCGCCCGACAAGGCGCTGATCGGCCCGCGCGCCCTATCCGCAGAAAAAAGGAAATCTTGCAGATAACTTAACACATGGCGCTTGACGCCGTTCAAGGTAATATAAGCCTGGCCGTCGCCGATGTTTTCGATAAGGCTCTTGTCTTCGCGCAGGCGGGTACGCATCTGGTCGAAGTAGGCAATCTCCAGGTTGGAACCCAGGCGAACCTCGCCAGCCTCGGGCTTGAGCTCCCCAAGGATCAGCTTAAGCAAGGTTGTCTTGCCGGAACCGTTGGGGCCCACAATGCCAATGCGGTCACCGCGGCTCACCTCGGTAGAAAAATCATTGATCAGCGGGGCGCCATCGTAACTGTAGGTAACGCCGGTAAGGCGGGCCACCATGCGGCCGGAACGTTCCGCCTCCGTAATCTGCATGTTCACATTGCCGGTACGCACGCGACGTTCCGCACGTTCCTGGCGCATCTTGATAAGAGCGCGGACGCGGCCCTCGTTACGGGTACGTCGGGCCTGTATGCCCTTGCGGATCCACACTTCCTCTTCGGCGAGGCGCTTGTCGAAGAGGGCGTTGGCCTTTTCTTCTTCGGCCAGGGCCTGGTCGCGGAACTGCACGAACTTGTCGTAAGGAAAATCCCAACTGCGAACACGGCCGCGGTCCAGTTCAAAAATACGGTTGGCCACGCGACGCACAAAGGCGCGGTCATGGCTCACGAACATCACTGCACAATTCAGGCGGGTAACGATACCCTCCAGCCACTGGATAGCGGGAATGTCGAGATGGTTGGTAGGTTCGTCCAGCAAAAGCAGGTCCGGGTCCTCGGCCACGGCGCGGGCAAAAAGCACGCGGCGCTTCTGGCCACCGCTCAAGCTATCGTAGGGCGCGTCCGCATCAATCCCCGTCTTGCCAAGGATCGCCTCGGCAGCGGAATCATGATGGCCATCTTCGCCGGAGCCGTCTACAGCGCCAGTCCATCCGGCAGAACTTCCGGCGGCAACCTTCCCCATCACGATATCGCGGACCGTACCGTCGATATGGGCGGGAATCTCCTGGATCATGCGGCTCACGCGAAGGCCTGTCCGCTTGACCACATCGCCGGAATTGTACTCCATCTCGCCTGTCAGAACCTTGAGAAGCGTCGACTTTCCCTCGCCATTGCGGCCCACCAGGCAAATGCGGTCACCGGCCTCGATGTCAAAGGAAACGTTGTCCAACAGCGGGGCAGACCCGCCAAGACGCAAAAGAATGTTCTGTGCAGATAAAATTGGCATGAAACAAATTTAAAAAATCAAAACGCCCTAGCCTATTTAAAGCTGCCTATGTACATAACATTGAAATCGCCCGACGAGCCACTAGAAGACTGAATCTTGAATCGAACCGTCGCAAGCTGAGCCGCAACCTCGGGACCAGTCATTCTACCGCGGCCCCCATCCGGCCTGCTTAAACTTATCCCATTCAAAGCACCTTACGGCAACATCATTTGAACCTACTTTAGACAAGGTGACAAATGGAATATCATAGCCCAGCGTTTTTTCAACCTCATCTGTCGGCACTATTTCCAAAAAGGCAACAGCAGTAGACTTGTACGCAATACATAAACCTCCCCACAGAGATGCATCAGCAGCCTCAACGCGATTATCATAATCAACGCCGGCAACATTGAATGCCACACCGACCATTGGATTGTAGTCCAAGAAACCTTTGTCCAGCACGAAAGTACCGCAAATTCCCCCGCAATAATCAATAACCGGATCAAAGGCTTCGTCAGAATATTCATTGCCACGTTCAACAGGCCATACAATCTTGGACGCGCCACCATCAACAGCATCGTCATAAACATACCAGTATCCCGATGTTTCTGTACCGCAATCGAGGTCCGTATCAATCTGGTATACGGCATCAGAACCAAGCCAGCTGAGGTAACTTCCGCCAGTTAGTTTTCCGATGAAAGATTGATCGATCACCATCGAGGAACTAGAACTTTCCAAACTGGGGGAACCGCCGGAAATGATTTCATCCGGATTTACACCGATGGACCTTACGACAAAGTTTCCGCGAACTCCATCCATGCCCTGGATCTTGAACTTGACCTTGACAAGCACAGCGGCGGCATCCTTGCCCGACATACGGACCTTGCTCCAACCATACTGGCGGAACTTATCCCATGTAAAGCAGGCGGTTTCGCCCTTTGAAATAGGAAGAACCACATTGGGCAAGTCATAATCCACCCACTTGTCTCCACTAGCACCCAGGCCAAGTTCCATTGTCAGATTTACATCGGACTGGTAATCAATGCAAAGGCCCTTCCAGGCAACGACATCCATCGGCACGTCGCCGGATTCGGAAGCACCTGCCACAGCGACTTCAGCACCAACATAGGCTTCATAGCTTGCCTTACCACGTACCAAAGAAAAGTTCAGGCAAAAACCATCGCAAGCCTCCACCACCTTGTTGATAAAGCCAATGCTCTCGGGCACAGGCCACTGGAGAACAGAGGCGCCACCGTCTACGGCATCTGTATAGTAGCTCCAGATGTCTGCATCCGAATAGCTAAAACCCGGCTGACGCGCGAACTTGTAGCCCCCATTGGCACACCAAATGGAATTAGGCAGGCATTCTACCGACGACTTTGCAGAAGACGAGCTGGAGACAGAACCACTGGGAGATGAACCGTTGACCGAACCATCATCGGCCACCTCGGTACAGCGGGGATTGCCCGCATCGCAACCCTGCATAGATTCTAAGGTATCGGAACAGCCCGAAAAATAGAACAGAGACGCAGCAACGCCAAGCAGAGACAAATATCGCATCATGCTAGGTAAAGTAACTTATTTTTATCAAAAAGCAAACGCACGGACAAAAAAGATCCGCCGTGGTCCGCTCTTATCGCCGCCCTTTATTCGTTTTCTTCACAAGTTTGTCAAAGTCAGATTCAATCTTTTGCGTCTTGTTGAAAACGTCATACTCAGCGAAGGCCTTGCGTTCCGCCTGCTCGTGAGAAATTTTTCCTTTGCCATCAAGAACCTGGTACTTACGGAACTCCAGGAACTCATTTACAGCACCGGCAAACTGTTGCATAGTAAACGGGATTTCTCTTTCAATCAAGTCTTCTACATAATCAAAAAAGCCGCTCACAAGACGCTCCAGCCTTCTGATCTCCTTTTCGGTCAGATAGTTCTTGGCTATAGCGACATCGCTTTTCAGCACGCGACCATCAGGTGAGTTTTTCCATGTCAAAAGCCCCATGTGTTCCTTGGATGCATCGGCGTTAGCAGCGACAATTTCTGCAGCGGTCTGCCCAGTAATCGCAAAGTGGAACTTGTTCTGGACGGTCGCATAGAATTCCTTGGTGATTTCGGAATCCTTATTGTAGTCAAAACTGCATTCAGCAAAAATATCAGTAATCTGCTGCCAAATCCTACGTTCGCTTGCACGGATCGAACGTACTCGTTCCAGCAATTCACGGAAATAGTCTGCACCAAAGGCGTTTTCACCCTGCTTCAGGCGTTCATCGTCCAACACAAAGCCCTTGCGGATATATTCCTTGAGAATGCCAGTCGCCCAAATGCGGAACTGCGTTGCGCGAGCAGAACTGATGCGATAACCTACAGAAATAATGGCATCGAGATTGTAATATTCAACATTTCGTTTAACACTTCGAGAACCTTCTTCTTGAACTATTTCCAAAATGGAAACAGTTGCGCATTCCTGAAGTTCACCTTCGTCAAAGATGTTTTTCAAATGCTTTGAAATTGCCGGGACATTAACATTGAACAGTTCCCCCATGGCCTTTTGCGTAAGCCAAATGGTTTCATCCTTCACCAAGGCACTCACCTTGACATCTTCGTCGGGAGTGCTGTACATAAGGAACTGCAACTGTTTTTGAATACTATTGGCCATCATTTCTCCTTTCCGTAGACAAGCGTATAACTACGGATGTTTACTGCACAAATATACACTAGATAAAGAAATTTGTCAATAACCACTCAAATAAAAAAGACTCATAACATCTTCGCTTCCCCTATGTCGGGAGGACCTCGTTATGGATCTATTGAACTATTTACGCAGAGAATACATTTATTGACAAAGGTTTTGTCAAGCGTTCTTTCTTTTGGACTACATTTTGCAAACAACTGTTGACAAAAACTCTCGACAGTGTTGAGAGAAAAAAGCGCCGTGGTCCGCTCTTATTGATTGTCCTTCAAAATGTCAGAATACGGCATGAATGCCGTTAAGCGAGCCAAGGAAGCGAAGTGGTGTAAGTAAAGAGAAAATGGTAAATTCAGTGGTGAGAGTTCTTCATAACGCTATATAAATAGCGGAGACCACATTGGAATCGTCTTTAAGGCAACATCATTTCCAATGCGTTTTCTTTTTTGCGATATTTCACGTTTTAGTCTTTGAAAACCGCACTTTTCATAAAACTGATCCACACCAAGGTTCGTTTCAACATCTGCATCAACAGTTAAGATGCTACATGCAGCAATTTCACTACATCGACATGCAAGCATTCTAGCAAAAAAAATCATATTCTTTCCAACATTCCTATATCGTTGCGCATACAACTGGTCAACTGCTAATTGAGTCACCTTTATCGCAGGGATATTATCCATTGGCTTAATCTCAATGCCAAGGGATTTCTTGTCTTTAGAGGACACAAGCGCGGAAGAAGTAGCAAGCGACATATAAGCCACAATATCACCATTTAATCGATTTACGGCTATATAAGTCGTCGATAAATGTTTTTCTTGAAACGCCCCCGCAGAATCAGTCAAAAAATTTGAATACTGCTGGTATTTACAACAGAAACTTGCAGGGTTTTCCCCAGAGTATTTTTTTAGCAAAAAATGTTGCGCGAAAGATTCCGCATTCAATTCAATTTTTACAGTTTCATCGCCTTCTGTAAACATTGCATGCCCTCTTCCATCCGCTTTTTGACGGCTGCAGAAGGCACCTTGTTAATCACCTTCCACACATGTTCAAAATCTTCAGCGGTGATAACGGTAGCTTGAGACAAGGGTCTAATAGACTTTGTAGCCATGGTTACTCCTTTCGCAGATGTGTTTGGTTGATTTACAAAATGGGGAACACCCGTTCCTCTCTTGCACAAGATAGATTATCAAACCTCCATTTGCAAGAGTCTCCCTCCGCCAACAATCATTTTGCAAACAACTGTTGACAAAAACTCTCGACAGTGTTGAGAGAAAAAAGACCCACCGTGGTCCGCTCTTATCGCTAAGATCGCGTGGTGGGTACGATTGCCGGGAAGTTTCAGATTTTCCCTGTTTTCTTGGCGTAGTCTACTGCGGCGGAGTTGCACAGACTTTGTATTATAGTATGTAAAATTTCCTTAAGCACCTTGCCAGTTTTTTTAATTTGTACCTACATTACTGCCCGACGCACTTCTCTTTTTTAAGGAGAAGTGCGTTTTGTTTTATATGGGTTTCCATACTGCAAAGCGCCTCTAATTCGTATAAAGATGGAGGACCTATGCTCACCAAAGAATCTCTTGAGAAACTCATTTCACAAGACGAAAACAAAAACTTGGAACTGAAGAAGTCTACCGGCGAATTGAAAGAGGGCATGCGTTCGGCATGTGCGTTCTTGAATTCAGAGGGGGGCATGCTTATTTTTGGTATTACCCCGAGTTTGAATGTTGTAGGGCAATTGGTAAGCGAATCGACACGCCGCGACATTGCTCAGGCATTAACTGGAATCGAGCCTGCAATAAACCCAGTCATTGATTATATCGACATCCCCGATAAACCTGGATTTCAAGCCATTGCCATAACCTTACCCCCTTGGATCTATGGATCCAAGCCCTATACATTTCAAGGTAAACCATATTATAGAATTGAAAGTGTAACCAAGGCAATGCCTCGTCATTTGTTTGATGATCGAATAATGCAGAACCGCCCGCGAAAATACGCTTGGGAATTACAGCCTGCAGAGAACATCAGTATCGAAGACCTCGACGAAAACCGCATCCGCGGATCAGTGCGCGTAGGCGTTGAGGGCGGTCGCATTTCCGAAATGTCACTACACGCATCCATCCCCGAAATTCTTGAGAAATGGGAACTGTTGGAACACGGCGTAGTGAACAACGCCGCAGCAGTCCTTTTCGCCACCAAAAGAACCGGCGATTTCGTATTGAGAATGGCTCGTTTCCGTGGAACGGATAAACTCCATTTCGTCGACAACCAACGAATTCACGGGAATTTCTACGAACTGATGGACGCAGGCATGGCGTTCTTCTTTAAGCATCTTTCCCTTAGCGGCGAAATTACAGGGTGGTTCCGCGAAGAGCACTTAGACATTCCTGTAGCTGCCCTGCGCGAAGCTTTAATCAACGCCATTTGCCATCGCGATTACGAAATGTTCCAATGCTCTATCGGCATTGCCATTTACGACGACCGCATCGAAATCGAAAGCCCAGGCCTTTTACCCCATCCGTTAACACCCGACACCATAAAACAGCCTCACAGATCATATCCTAGAAACAAGACAATGGCCTCTGTACTATACAGCACCATGATCCTCGAAAGTTGGGGTTCCGGAATCAAGCGCATTATGGACGCCTGCAAGGCCGACGGCGCCGAAGAGCCCACCTGGCACGAAGAAACAGGCTTTGTGGTGGTCACCTTCCCCTTCAACAAATTGAACGGCATGAAAGTGAAAAAAGCGGATGACCCTCAAAATGTCACCCATAATGAACCTCAAAAAGAACCCCAAAATGAGCCTCAAAATCGTCACAATCGTATTGCATCAATAATTGCAGAAAAACAAACCATATCTATTAACGAAATTGCACGATTGTTAGAGGTAAGCCGGCCAACAATAAAGAGAGACCTCAAAATCCTCGGTTACAAATGGAAAGGCCCCTCTAAAACAGGTCACTGGGAAAGATAAACTCTCACCACTGGAGAGAGAAAAAAAGACCCACCGTGGTCCGCTCTTATCGCTAAGATCGCGTGGTGGGTACTATCGTTGTTAATGTACGTTTATAGAAGTTATTTGTCAAGGCGTTATTTGCACGGCAATATCTGCAAGGGATTGCACATGGTTTTTACGGGGCGGAGCCTTTCTTCAATGCCGCATCCTGCAAGCTTTTCAGCAAGAGCACTCGCATTGCAAATTTGCAACTTCCCAACAATGTTGCCAACAATAACGCCTTCCCCATCTGTATAGCCAGCAAAAGTTTTGCAATTGATCAAATGCGGATGCACCGGATATACGAATCCATTTCTTGTATGGTAGAAATAGAATATCATTTTAGAACAGCCGCGACGCAAAAACTCCACATAACCTGGTTTCAAATAACCGACCATGGTTAATTGCTGCGCAGAATAATCCGCCCTAACTTCAGCAACCTGCAACAAACTAGGAATTATAGCGTCATAGCTATAGTCCGGAGACTTCTGAATTTCAGCCACACAAAGTTCTAATTCAGCCTTACGATTTTTTCTTTGATGATGGTGCCGGGAATAAAAATGCGTTAAACACATTTTGAATTCCATTCTTTAGATTTCGGCGTCTTTGGCATATCAGTTCTATTTTAGGATCTTTGCGATTTTTCAAAGATTTCTTTTTGCATTTCTATTTCGCGGGCAAGGACCTCTTTAGACGGCATGTAGGTCAAGTACTTGGCGGCATACATTCTTTTATTCGTCGCCAATGTGGAGAATTTCGCCACATCCCCGTTCGTTTCGGAACAAAGAATAACGCCAATGGTAGGGTTGTCACCTTCGGAACGCTTGTGGGTGTCATAAAGTTTCAAGTACATATCCATCTGCCCAACATCTTCGTAACAAATCTTGCGGGTCTTGAGATCTACAAGCACAAAGCATTTGAGCATGTAGTTATAAAACACCAGATCTATATAATAGTCGTCTTCTTCTGTATGAATATGCTGCTGGCGACTTACCAGCGCGTAGCCCTTGCCCATTTCCATGAGGAATTTTTGCAGATGGTTCAAGATGGCATTCTCAAGTGTTGTCTCTGTAAATGCAGCATCTTGATTCAAACCAAGAAATTCCACGATCATGGGATTTTTAATGAACTGAGATTTTTCTTTTTGGTAATCCGCTGTAAGGGATTTCATTTCCCTAACCACAACGGCTTTTTTGTTCTTAGGAGTCTGCACCAAACGATAATAATACTGCGAGGCGATATTTCGTTTCAAAGTGCGGTAATCCCACTGCTCTGAGGCTGCTTCCTGCATATACCAGTGACGAGCCTTTTCGTCGGCGACACGCATTAAGTTTTCATAATGCATCCACGATAATTGAGGGAGTATAGCACTTCCCCTCGTCGTTCAATTTAGCAACCATTGGTTGCTGAATTTGGTCCACCACTTCCACAAATTTGTTCGGCAGAATCTGAAGGACTTGCAAATTCGGAAACATCAGGTAAAATTTTCTGAAATTGCGAATAACGGTTTCCGAATACCCCTTCCCGAATTTTTCGGTCAGCGACTCCGACGCCAACTGAATCACATGCTTGCCGTAACCCGCGCGGGCCTTTCCCTGCTGCTCCTGCTCCACAATGCGCCAGCCGATAAGCCAGTTGCACGCCACCTGCATAAGGTTCGCCGCACGGAAACTCATGTCGCGAGCGGTGGAAACGATGGTTCCTAAATCATTGACGAACAACTTGTCGTCAGACTTTTTCAAAGCCGAGTTCTCTCTGGGCATAGTATCTCCTTTGGATAAAAAAAAACACCTGTTTTTCACAGATGTCATAGAGATACTTTTCGTACGTCAGGCAGAATGTTAGCTATTTATAAAACGCTGGCAAGGGTCATTTTGTAATTTATACGTAAAATATCAAGACCCGCCGCAATCATCAATGCCCACCCCTTGCACAGGTGAAAAGTTTTGTGTATCTTTTATGGCGTAATTATGGCAACCTCTAGCATTACGCACAATTTCGTGTTTGACGCCGAAAGCACTCAGCGGTTCGCTGACCAGCTCGAAGCCGCCGAACGCGACGCCCAGAAACCCATTCCCCAAATCGCAAGATTTGTGACGGACCCCAAGGAAATCCTTGCTTTTATGTCAAAGCAAGGAAATAATGGGTAGTAATAGATGTAGAGCGTTTTCTGCTCAATAATTCCATTTCTTTTTCACGAAAGAAACAGTCTGTGAGCTATTGCGTTTATGATGGCGACAAACATCTTGTCGGCTATTTCGCTCTTGCCGTAAAATGTCCGGCGGATATTTTGAGTTTGTCCCATTTGAAGAAACTGCCCTGCATAAAAATACATGCCAAAAATCCACTCCCGGAGAAATGATTGTTGCAGCAAGAGGCCTATGCAATTGGACGCAAGCCCAACTTGCCGAAAAACTGAATGTCGCCGTGCAAAACGTTTCCGAAATGGAACGCGGAAAACGTCCGGTATCCAAGAAAATGGCCGTAAAATTGGGAGAAATATTCGGATGCGCCCCTAGCACATTCTTCGCCTTCCCAGAGAATCTGTAATTCGTTCAAAAAAAATCACCACCGTGGTCCGCTCTTATTGCTAAGATCGCGTGGTGGGTACGATTGCCGGGAATCTACTCTCCATCAAAAAAACTAAGGTCTTAATGCGTTAAATGTTTAACTTCTTTGAAAGACTTGATTTCGTCAGCCAGAACTTTCTGCAGTTCTTCCTTGGGCAACAGTAATTGATAATCAGCAACTCCAATAGGCTTGCCAACACCATCAAGCGAAAGTTCAACTTCAACATTATCTTTTGTTGCACAAAGAATAATACCGACCGAACGATTTTCACCTTCCCCGCGCTCCAGGCGGTCAAGCAACGAAAGATAATAGTTCATCTTACCTACATATTCCGGCTTAAATTCACCCACTTTCAAATCAATTGCCACCAAACATTTCAGTTGCCTATGGAAGAAAAGCATATCTACCCCGCTTGCTTTCCCGTTGAATTCCAGCTCATGCTGATTTCCAATAAAGGCAAAGCCCTTTCCAAGTTCCAAAAGGAACTGTCTAACCTTTTCAACAAGTTTTCGTTCCAGTTCCAACTCCATTACCGGCTCTGTAATTCCAAGGAAACCCAAGTTATAAGTGCTGCGAAATGCTTCGTTCGCAAATTCCGCCTGACCTTCGGGCAACGTGTCCTTGAAGTTGTTTTGAGGGCGGTTAAGAGCAGCATGTTCATACATTTGCATTTTCACGGCGTTTATCAGCAAATCACGCGTCCATCCCTTGGCAACGCACTCATTTGCATAGAAAAGGATTTGTTTGTCGTCAAAATTTTGGCTTAAAAGATAAAGATTTTGCCCCCATGTCAAAAGTGCTACGCTCCGTAGCACTTTTTCATCGGAGTTGCAATATCGTACATAATACTTTTTCATGTTCCGACAAACAACAGAATTTCCATGCTTACTATCGAGTTTGCGTTCATGCAACATTTTCCCGATTTCCCAATAAGCGGCGTTTTTCGCCAATATTTAGTTGACGAGCAACGTTTACACGAGCCCGTTTAATTACTGCAACAGCCTGTTGCAGAATTTCACCATATTCAGATTCTACCTGCAAAACAATCTTTTTTGTCATAATATTCTCCGTACGTTTAAACCACCATTTTCCCCTCGCCGGGAAAATGGTCGATAGCATTCTTTTTGATTATAAAGATGTTCCAGTAACATTGTTGGCGAGGGTCTTCCTCGGCGTTACCTGGCGCAATTTCGCCTTGCGGCAATCTCACGCGCTCGAGCAGGTCGTGTTCCTGCCAGCTATCCAACAACATCAACCAGATGGTTAATGAACCTTGCCGCGAATGCACGTACGGACTTTTGCAAGTCTATGTCGACTGTCGCAAGGAGTGATGAATTATGGGATAAATATAATTAAAGATTTTGACAGTAAAGTGTCAAAAAAACTCTCGACAGTGTTGAGAGAAAAAGACCCATCGTGGTCCGCTCTTGTCGCCAAGATCGCGTGGTGGGTACTATTGTACACATAGATACATTCTTATTTTCAAAATGTCAAGTCTATCGCAAACAGCTCCGCCTTAGTACTTTTTTCTTTGTGAACTTTGTATATTCTTTATCGAATTTGTTATATCACAGCACATAACAGAACCTTGTGCCAATTTTTTATATGGACTTTAATATGAGATTCGACACAAGAAATGAACTATGGTTATATTCGCGTAAGCACAGACAAGCAGACTGTTGAAAACCAGCGCTTTGAAATAACTCGTTTTGCTTTACAGCAACATCTTGAAATCAATGGATGGATTGAAGAAACCATCAGCGGAACAAAAAATTTCAGTAATAGACAGCTCGGGAGGCTTCTGAATAAAATTCAGAAAGGTGACCTCATCATTTGCGCAGAACTTTCTCGACTAGGACGCAGTCTTTTCATGATCATGGAAATTCTTAATATTTGCATGAACAAGGAATGTCGCGTTTGGACTATAAAAGACAATTACCGTTTAGGTGACGACATTCAAAGTAAAGTTCTCGCATTCGCCTTCGGCCTCTCTGCTGAAATTGAGAGAAACCTAATCAGCCAAAGAACTAAGGAAGCCCTCGCACGAAAAAAAAGTGAAGGAATTATTTTAGGACGAAAACTGGGCTCAAAATCAGCGCCCAATCAAAAATGCGAAAGGAATCGTGAAAAAATCAAATTTGCACTATTAAACGGAACAAGCAAAAGCGAAATAGCAAACAATCTACACATCGCTCGCGGAACACTTTATCGATGGTTAAACGAAACTAACCTTTTTCAGCAAAATGCTCAATCAAATTCGCTAATTCAGCAATATCATCCTTAGACGACGTAGGGTGACGATACATAATGGATCGGACATCTAAAAGAATTCCGTATATCTTTTCGTATGCACTTCCATTATGCACCCAATCCCCTGTGGAAGACCCGAAACAAAGTGTTTTGTAGGCACCACTCTTTTCTTCATTAAACCACTTACGAGATTCAGCATTGTACGGAATAATGAACGCATTGTAAATGTTCTTTCCTGCAGCCTTTTTTTGCGTTTCAACATATTCTGCATACGCAAGCTGTTTTAATATAGAACCTGAACCAGGCAAATGGAAATTACTTCTTGTGACCCCATACTTATAATACTTTGAATCTAGAATAAAGACTTTATCACCATAAATCATTATGGAATCAGGTCTTAATGCTGATTTTTCCGTTTCTTGCCATTGGACTTCTTCAGAATTTTTTGAGTCAAGAGTTGTCCAAGAACATTTTGGATAATAATCTTGCTTGTTGGATACGCCAAAAACCTTGTCAATCAAGCCTTCCCATACATATTCAAAATCATCCGTTCCAAAGAATAAATTTTGTGGTTTGTCATCTTTTGCTAAGGAAAGAATTATCTCCAACATATTGTGGAAAAGCTGCAAATTCCGTTCATTAAAAGTGTTTGCAATTTTTTTACGCAAGACCGAAACAAACAACTCTTTTCTTAATGGAATTGCAAAATTTGTTGGTCGCGGAAAACCAAATATTGGTCCAATCTTTTTATAGCTCTCTAATACACAATATTTATGGATTTGTGTAATAAGTGCATTTTCGTTTAAAGAATTCTTTTTTCGAATATAGTCTAGATAAACGGCCGAATTCTCAGATACCTGAGGACGGATTTGTTTTATAGTCCTGTTCCAATTTATCTTTCCACTAGCACCACGTTTAAAAGTAGTTTCGTTTTCTACATAGTATCCATAATTCAAATAATGGACAAAAACACCAATATACGCGTGAATCGGAAAACTTTCTGATTCTTGTTCAGACTTGGTCAATTTCCCATTAGATTTTTTACCATAGGCGGAAAGAACCGAAATAAGATTCAGAATATCTTTTCGTTCTTGAATTGGGTCATGACTTCTACAATAGCCCAACGGAAAATACACCTTAGGCATATCGTCTTCGATTTTTATTCCGACGAACTCATTGCCCTGTAGTTTGGCATCATAAACACAGATGTCGCTAAGATTGTCCATCGCTCTGTTGATCGGCAGATGATTCAGCAACGTTTAAACATTTTCGGAAGTTTTCTTCAAAAACACCAAAACCAACATCGCCAACAAAAGCTTCTATCACTAATTCCAAAGACTTCTTTTCGTAGTCCCCAAAGATTGCTCTATTGAACTTAAACGCGTCATCCCACAAGAATTTGATAACCTTATCAGCGAAGTTTTCTTTAGAAATAAAGGTATCGCCTTCTTTCTCAGGAACAACAAACCACCCGCCCAAACGCTTATCCTCGAGACTAGAGAAATTTGATGTATAGTCTGGGTCAACAATCTTATTGTTGATTTCTTCACGGAACTTCCCCCACTTAACACCAGAATCGCCAATAGTAAGACTATATTGAGCAGCTTCTTTTGAATCAGAGAGATCCAATGTGTTTGGGATTTGCTTCATCTTCCAACGTCGCTGGAAAGCGTTATCCAAAGTGAATACATTTTGATCTGATGTATTCATTGTGGCATAAATGGAAAGATTGGGAGGAAGGCGAATATCAACATTATCGTTAAATGTTGTGTTACCTAGCTTCTTTTCTGGCAACGGGCCATCTACGATTTCTCCGTCATACGCGCCACGGAAATACGCATTGATATAATCGTTATTTACGCAGTAATCACTCCAGCCAATGCCATAAGTGTTCCCGTTTAAATTTTCCGTTTGTTCATGCCTTGTTTTTCTATCTAAAAGTTGGAAAATATCCCCAAAAATTGCAGCCGCATTTCCGCGGTTGATTTCTTCGATAATCAGAGCATATTCAAAATTGGGATTTTCGTATGCAACACGCAAAATTTTTGCAAAGGGACCGGCCTTGAAATTGTAACGAACACCACCATCTTTCTTCGTTTCTGGCATAATTTGCCCAACAAAATCAGCATTGCAATAATCCGGATGAAACACCACTCTCTTCGTTCTATCCTGAGGAATTCCCTTAGCCTTTAAATCTTCTTTAACCTGATGAGACTTTCCACAACCGGGAACACCATAATAGATGATTTGAACCAAATCTTTCGCAATTTCGGTAGCGTTTTTTTCCTTACTTACGCATTCCGGATCATCTTGTTCTCTACCAAGGTCATCATCTAAACAAAGAAGTAAATGACGATCATTTTCTGACAACAATGCATTAAAAATACTATAGCTAGGATTATCGCATTTGATAATCTTCACTCCATAACTTACGCCAATCTTTTCTATGTAGAGAAGATCGTTTTCTTCAACAATTTCTTGATGATATTGAAGTAAATCCAATAATTCTCGCGAAATAGAATATCCATTTTGACTAATTATTTCTATTCGCTTAACAACAGCCTTGTCGTTAAAATGAAAAACAGGTACTTTCAAGCTGCTTCTACCGCCAAGAACATCTGGAGAACCGTTAAAAAAGCGTTCCACGATCTCATGCGTAACAGACAATGAATTAACATCACTATTTATAATTTTTTTTATATATAAATGCATTTGAATTACCTATTGAAGGTTTCAAAGAACGCACGTCTATCATCTCGCGCATTATATACATCACAATTCTTATATTCTCGTCTCCGAAGGCGGATATCAAAATTATCTGCAACACTCATAACATCAGAATACTCATTGATAAAGAATTTAACACACGCTAAATTACCAGTTACTTCACCAAATAACATGTTGCAAGCTTCTTCTAAATTTGCACAGTTTGGATGCTCCATTACCAAATTTGCAATAGCATCAACCAATCTTAAAGAATGATTCGAATTTTCAAATTTTCGAGCCGTATAAGGATTTGGAACATAATATTGAGTAACCCAATATTTTAAATATTCTTCAGCTTCGCGGTCCGTTATATCATGATCAAATCTTGGATGATAAACATTTCTTTCATCCACATAGTACAAACCTAATTGACACGCCAATTGATAAGCTGTTTTTATAAAAGCTGGACCATACGGAGATCGATTCATAATACGTCTAAATTCAGCATCACTCATTTCTTCCTTTGGCAATCGAGAAACAAGTTCCACGGTTGTCCATACTGAAGCATTTCGCCACTTACAAATTGGATCACCCATAATCAGCCCTCATCTCCAAGCCAATATCTTATCAAGGCTTGTTCTCTTTGTTCAATCACAATCAGATTTTCTTTATCACTTCTATCTAGACTCAAATAATCCTTACCCAAAATGGCTGATTCCTTCTGATCCAATAGTTTTTCTTCAATAGCAATTTGAATAGACCATTGTTCCGCAATAGCACGAGCAATCCCAGGGAAAGTTTTACTTCTTAGGGTCCTTCTCTCCTCAGGAGTTTTTGCCTTTGCTAAAGCATCCGAATACCATTTCGGCTGAGACTTTCCGCTTTTAAAAACAACCCTTTCCCCACGATCATCAGTTTCTTTTGACGGGTGTAAAGTCCACAAATTTTTTAACCATAAGCATGTATTCTTTGAGAAAGCATCTCCAAACATGTACGGCTGAATTGCCTGATCAGGCTTTCTCCATCGACTACTCATTATCCCAACAGGATTTTCAATAGCAATTCTTTTCACATTTGCATTAGCTAGCAACATGAAAAAATTCACACCATCTTCTCGATCCTTAGCTCTATTAGGATATTTGGGATGTGGACGTCTTTCGTCAATAGGAAGATCCTTATCATCCGGATGATAATACCATTGAGCTCCACTGACCGCAAGATAAGTACATGGCGGATGGCCAATCATTATATCCCATTCACCATTAACTTTCGCGGTTTCGCCATTTTGTAAGACAAGATTCGTTTTATCTAGCACAGCCAAAATATCGTGACTAAAATGCCATTCAGGGTGATTACCGCTACATTCCAACAAATCACAACTAAAGGCATTATGTCCCAATTTTCTAAATGCTGAACATACTGCTTGACTTTCTTCACAGGCGATAAGAACGTTTAAGGGGCGCTTCATTTTGTGCCCCCCTTCTTCAGAGAGTCACACATTGCCTCTGCAATTTCCTGTGCAAAAAGCACGGGAACGGCATTCCCGATCATTTTAAAGCAATACGGATTTGATCCAATGAATTTGAAGTCCATTGGAAACGACTGCAATAAAGCAGCTTCCCTCATCGTTATTGATCGAAGCTGTTTTTCATCCGGGTGGATAAACATGTATCCATCTTTTTGGAGATGCGATACAATGGTAGGAGACGGCTTATCCCATTCAAGGTTTCGGTACTTAACGTGATTCGAAGAATGTCCCGTTATTTTGGTATAGAATTCCTTTTTCTCTTCTTGAGAAAAGGAATTCATTTTTTTTCCTAGCCATTCCCTAAACAAACGCTGATCCCGTTCCCCATGATAGCGGGAAACATGCAGATCTACTTTCGCTCCACTTTTTTGCTTATGCGAAACTTTTGAGCGTCCAGACTCATCAACAACGTCTAGCGGATAAAGTTTCGGCAATCCACCAATAGCATCTCTTACAGTCTTACGTTCAAGACTTTTCCTTTTTTCCAAAGAGCCATAAAAAACATCAAGATTCTGCTTCGAACCTTTAGGAACGCCGATGATGATGATTCGATTTCTTTTCTGTGGAACACCAAAATCTTCAGCACAAAAAACGGATCTTTTTAAATCCTCCGGAGAACGAATCTCGTATCCTATTTTTTTGAACGCATCGTATATACGTTCCTTCACAGGAACGCCACCAGGACAGGCACTTAGTAATCCTGGTACATTTTCAAAAACAAAGAACTTGGGTTTAAAGTGGTCAACTATTTTGACGAAACTTTCAAACAAATAGTTTCGATAGTCATCCTTCATTCCCGTCGGAGACTGAGCACGTCCAGCAATAGAGTATGCCTGACAAGGTGGACCGCCAATAATGCAATCAACCTTTTTATTCCCAATTAATCCGGCTAATCCTTTTTCTGCAATCGAATCATCATTCTCCGCCTCATACAGCAAGCGAGTTTCATCAGACCAACCACCATAAATGAGTTCATCAGTCTTTTGAACATCAAATTTGATTACCCTTTTTTTTGCGTCTGATTCTGAATGATTCCATTTTTCAACAAGTCGATTACGCAAAGTGTTGACCATGGGAGATTCCCATTCAACATGAGCTAATCCTTCATATTTTCCTGTTAATAGGAAGCCTTCGCTTAATCCACCACAACCAGCGAAGAGATCAATAAACGTGAGTTTCTTTTGGGCAGTCTGTCCCATTTTAACGTTC